>JAAZJU010000098.1 GCA_012800195.1 Clostridia bacterium | reverse complement strand
TTATGCAAGGCCCCCTTAACAACAACTTTATTGGGAAGTATTTCAGCTGAAAGTTCTACAATATCCGCTACTACATCTACTATTTTTCTTACTTTGCAAGGCAATTCAATGCTACGCATAACATTTATAGTGGTATTTTCTTCAGCTATTACTTGTTGGACTTTTATCCGTTCTCTATCAACAACAATATCTCTACCCATAAAATTAATTTCCCCCTTTCACAATTTCTCAGTTTAGTATATGCTGACCAGCAATAAGTGTGTATGAAATTTATCCACTTAGGCTACTATATGGTATGTTCTAGACATCGGAATGTGCCCAAGGAGGGGGAATAAAAAAACGACATTTCCCGGGAAATGTCGTCAAAACTTATGTCAAATTTTATGCTTTTTCATTAAATAAAACATCTTCTCCATCTTTTTTAACCGTTAAAACCACCTGTTCAGTAATAATATCTGCATAAGTAAAGGAGATACGGCGTTCAATAGACTTTTCTTTTATCCTCACTACAAATATGTTAGGATAGGTACTTTCTAAAACTCCGGTTTTTTCGATTACCTTTTTGCGACCTCGATTAGCTTTAACCTTAATATTAGATCCAATATAGGGCTCTAAGTCTTGCTTTATTTCCGATAATAACTTGCGTGCAGACAAATACCTCACCTTCTTTCCCCTAATAAACACATAGTTATTATACCATCTAGGGGTTACTCTGTCAAATGTAACAAAATATTATACAGGAATACCATTTAGAATGTCAATAACTTAAATTGTCTTAATATGGCGATTTAGGGTAGCCCATTCTCAATCTTCCCCTAGTTTCTATGCCTCCCACCCCTTCTATGCCTGTTATGGTATTATTGATTATATCCTTGATGGCTATTACATCATAAATTGAAGTATAGGCTAATTTTTCTACAATAAATACAGGGTCAAAGGCATGGATGAAAATCCTTTGGGGAGAAGAAGCAAAGTTTGCCCCAGCTTCTATTATTGCCTCATAGTGAGATTGACATGCACCAGCAAAGATAATTAAATCGTCTCTACCGGGCTCGAATTTTCTCGCCCTTCTAACAGATTCCACAAAATATTTTGAGTGACGATAGTTCTCTAATTTTGAAAAATCTTTTTTCCCTTTTAAAAGCCCATCATGACCAGTCACCACTAAAATATCTGGTATAAATTTCGGTAAGTATTCAGCAATTGCATCTGGTTGATCCTTTTCAGGTACAAAAAGGCCCTGGGCTTTAATTCTTAACTGGGAATAGGTGGTTAGACAAAGGTCTAAATATTCTTTATCTCCATCCACATGAAGAACTTGCCCTGGTACCTCAAAAAACTCTATTTTACTCTGTTTAGTCGCTCTCTCGAAACCATTCCTATATAAAATATGGTGTTCCTTTTCTTCTAATCTCCTTTGAAAGATATTTCTCATCATATCACTGTTTTGCTTTATAAATTTTTGTCTATAACGGCTTATTTCCGAAGGGGTCATTAATTTTAAATCATTTAAGGGCGCATCAGCAAAAAGCCTTAGATCAACTCCTCGCAACATAGCAAAGGGTATACCATTTTTCACAACTATACTATCTATCTTAAATAAAATATCACAATTGTGAGATTTCCTGCCCACAATATCTCCTGCTTTAATATCATCTTTCATTAGCAAACACCCCTTATATTTGCCATTTATAATCTATTATATTCCCCTCTTTATTTTTGTGTTCCAAGGAACAGGGGAAAACCCATAGACATATGCTATATAGGAAGGAGGGGATAAAGTGACCTATATTGTGATGCCAATAAAAAACGAAGCTTTTAACCTTGGCTCTGCTCTTGATAATCTTGTTAACTTACCTATTACTAAGGTTATTGCCGTGATTAATGGTTGCACTGATAACACAGAGGAGATCATCCTAGACCATCCTTTATATAAAGAGAATAAAATCATAATTATCAAATTTATAGAAGCCTTGGGAATTGACGTGCCTAGGGCAGTAGGAGCGGCTTATGCCTATCTACAAACTAATTGTCAAGCTGTTGTTTTTGTAGATGGAGACATGACTGGTAATATTTCAAGAAACTTACAACATTTAATCGAGGCTGTAACTACGAATAAAGTTGATATGGCCCTGACCAATTGTTATCCTTACATCAACAATAGGGAACCCCTAGTTAAAACAATCCTCAGCTTTCGCGAAAAACTGAATAGCACCTTAGGCCTCTTAAGTCAGTTGGGTGTATCCCTCCCTTCCCATGGACCCCATGGCCTTTCTCGTAGAAGCTTAGAGATAATTCCCTGGGAATTTATTGCTATTCCTCCTTTAAGTCTTGCTTATGGAGCCCAACACCAGTTAAATATTAAAGTGGTAACTTCAATCCCCCATAAGGAGCTTTTATCTGCTCCCCGTAAAGTAAATCATAGTATAAAGGTAGCAGAAACCATTATCGGTGATTGTATTGAAGCTATTAACTATATTAAATACTCTAGGCGTGATCGAACCTATAATGGCCTTGAATATCTTGGCTACCATCCCGAGCGTCGTTTTGATCTTCTTCAGGAGTATATTGCTTCCTTAACCTAAAGGCATTTGTTTTAATCTTGCAAACATAAACAAAAAATGTCGGAGACAACTCCGACATTTTTAACGAGCAAAGACATGTTTACCAATTTGGGTATGAATTTGGCGAGACCAGATCCATTTACTTGTTGCTGTTACAGGGTTCCAGTAATAGATAGCATCCCCTGTGGGGTCCCAACCATTAATAGCATCCCGGACAGCTTTATAGGCCTGAGCATCTGGGGTTAGCCAGAACTGACCGTCATGAACAGCAGTAAAGGCCCAAGGTTGAAAAATTACCCCTTTAATAGTATTAGGAAAATCAGGATGGGCCAGACGATTTAAAATAACTGCAGCAACAGCAACTTGGCCTGTATAGGTTTCTCCCCTGGCTTCACTATAAACTGCCCTGGCTAATAAGTCTATTTCTTCTTGAGTAAAGTTAGTAGGGGTACTACTTCCGTTGGTAGGAATATTTAATTTCTGACCAACTAGTAGCTTATCACCCTGTAAACCATTGACATCCTTTATTTCACTTACAGTTGTATTGTATTTCTTACTCAATAAGTATAAAGTATCACCTGATTGTACTGTGTAGTCCATTGCAAAAATTGGTACAGCCAAGATGGGCAATACCATAAGTCCTATTAAAATAAGAGAAATTAATTTCTTATAATTCATGACTTTCTCCTCCTTCTATATTGGCGAGTTTAGGTCAAAGCCCATTATAGAGGATATGGGAGGAGATTTCAGCCCACAAAATAAGGGTAGTAATGAAAAATATAACTATGGATTTAAACATTGCCAAAGGGCTCACTTATTTCCTTCAGCCATTATTTAGTCTTTGTAAGATACCATTGGCTAGTAAAACAAACTCCTCTAAGGATAAGGTTTCTCCCCTTCGACGGCTATCAAGATTTATCCCTTCCATAGCTTCATTAAGTATTTTCTTGTCTATAGTTAAGGACCCTAAGGAATTTAACAGAGTCTTTCTCCTTTGCCCAAAAGCCGCTGTAATGATCTTTCTGAGAAACTCCCTATCCTGGATTGGATAAAGGGGCTCCTTCCTAACCACCAGATCTACAATAGCGGAATCTACATCAGGCTTGGGAGTAAACACATGTCTAGGCACTGTAAAGGCAATTTTAGCTTGGGTAAAAAGCTGTAAATTGACGGTTAAAGCTCCATACTCCTTAGTTCCAGGGTTGGCCACAATCCGCTCTGCAACCTCCTTTTGAACCATCACCACGATCCGCTCCACATTATATCCTTCTTCTAAAAAATGCATGATAAGAGGGGTAGTAATATAATAGGGCAGATTGGCGACAATTTTATAAGGCTTTAGTTCCCCGAGTTTTTCTAGTACCAATTGATCTAAATTGAGCTTAAGAGCATCCCCTTCCACTACATCAACATTATCCAAGCCCTCTAAGGTTTCCTGAAGGATGGGAATTAAATCCTTATCGATTTCAATGGTAATAACTCTGCCAGCTCTCTCAGCAATAGTTTTAGTCAAGGTTCCTAGCCCTGGGCCAACTTCAATTACTAAATCATCCTTAGTTATTTCTGCCACATCTACAATTTTATTTAATATGCCTGGATCAGTAATGAAATTTTGTCCAAAGCGTTTTTTAAATTTAAAACCATGTTTAGCTAAAATTTCTTTCAAACCCATTAGTCTCCCAGCCCTTCTATTGCTAATAAGGCTTTTTCAATTTCTTCCCTTGGGATATTAAAGCTATTTAGCCTCCTTAGAAATTGTTTGCCATTGGTCTTGCCTATACCTAAAAGGTCCGCTAATTGTTGCCTTCTTTTCCCTCCCCGAGAAACACCCATAAGGCCCCATTGCCACAAATCCTGAGTGGTATATTGAGGACTCACCTCTTCTTTTACTGCCTTTGCCATTTTCAGGGCCTCTCTTATATCCTCGGGCTGGGCATATTCAATACCTATTTTATTGGTTTTTTTACATCTCGCTTTTTCTTGGGTTAGGTAAGCATGTTTGGCCTCTGGTATCCTTTGGCTAATAATTGAACGAATCTTTTGCCCTGGAAAGTCAGGGTCTGTAAAGATAATTATCCCACATCTTTGATGGGCAGCCTCTATTTTGGCTAAGGTTTCCTCAGTAAGACCCATACCGCTAGTGGTAATAAATTCAGCATCTACCGCTCTTTTAACAGCACTAATATCATCCTTACCCTCAACTACAATAACTTCTTTGATCAAAACTATTTCTCCTTACAAAGTCATTTTCAAGCATTAAAAGTGTAAAAAGGGGACTTATTTATGTCCCCAAATTTTTCTCTCAGTTTAGTATAAATGAAAATATTATACTGAAGTGAACATACGGAAAATCGGCTAAATATTCTTAGCGAAGCTGAGGCAATAAAAGCTAACGAGCAAACAGGAGGTTTGCGAGAGTGGGATTTGGGTCATGGACGACCCATTGAACACGGTTAGCTTTTATCCGAAGCAAGCTTAGAATATTCCGATTTGGAGTCCAGTGAACGAAAGTATATATTTTCATTATTTACATATTATTCTTCCCTAATCCCAAATAACCTCATACCATTTGCTTTCGTAGCATGAGCAACTTCCTCAAAACTAATGCCCCTTATCTCTGCAATCTTTTCCGCCACTAATTTAACATAGGCTGGTTCATTTCTCTTACCTCGATAGGGATGAGGTGTTAAATAGGGGCAATCTGTTTCTAATACTAATCTATCTAGGGGTACCTTTTCAGCAACTTCCAGTACCTTTCTGGCGTTCTTAAAGGTAACAGGCCCCCCAATAGCAATATAAAGGCCTAAGTCTAGGACGATTTTAGCCATTTCCCAACTGCCAGAGTAAGCATGGAAAACTCCACCTATTTCATTAACCTTCTCTTCTTTAATGATATCTAAAACATCTTGATGGGCGTCCCGATCATGAATTACTATAGGTTTTTTAAGTTCTCGGGCTAAGTTAATTTGCGTTCTAAAAACTTCTCGCTGAATATCCCGTGGAGAGCGATCCCGATAGTAATCTAGGCCCATTTCCCCCAGAGCCACAACTTTAGGATTATCCGCCATTTTCCTTAAATTATCCCAAAAGGTCTGATCTGCATATTTAGCATCATGGGGATGTAGTCCCACTGTAGCATAGACCATATCATACTTATTAGCTAACTCAATGGCTTTTATGCTATGCCTATAGTTATAACCTATAGTTAAGATTAAGCTTACCCCTGCCTCTTGAGCCCGTTTGATAACCTGATCTTCTTCACCTAGGAAACTTTTATCTTCTATATGAGCATGGGTATCAAATAACATTTTTATTTTACCCTACTTCCAGTTGGTAGATCTTGAGCTAGTTGTAAAACCTCTAACATTTCCCCTTGAGAAGCAGCTAAGATCATTCCTTGGGAAGTAATCCCTCTTAATTTCACGGGCTTTAAATTAGCTACTAAAACTACTTTTTTACCAACAAGCTCTTGGGGTTCATAGTGTTTGGCAATTCCCGAGACAACAGTTCTAATTTCTTCCCCTAATTTAACCTCTAATTTGATAAGTTTATCAGTCTTTTCTACCTTTTCCGCTTTTAAGATTTCTACTACTCTCAAATCGAGCTTAGCAAAATCCTCAATGGTGATTTCTTCAGCTATTGGTTCTATTGAAGCCTTAGGTGCTGATGGCTCTTCTTTAACTTCATTCTCTAAGGATTTGGGATCTATGCGAGGAAAAATAGCTTCTTTTTTCATTACACTATTGCCCGCCTTAATTAAGCCCCATTCCTTAGCTTCATCCCATTTGCAACCAGTAAGGTCCTGACCTATTTGTTGGGAAACCTTAGCTGGTAAAAGAGGCATAAAGGGAGTAGCTAGAATGGTAACTATTCTAATTGTCTCTAAAAGATTATATAAAACTGTCCCTAACCTTTCCTTTTGGGATTCTTCTTTGGCTAGAATCCAGGGAGTGGTTTCATCAATATACTTATTGGCCCTACCTACCAATTTCCAAATAGTACTGAGAGCATTGGCAAAATCCATTTTCTCAATAAAAGGTTCCGCCTCGAAAGGTGTCCTAGCCGCCAATTCCTTTAACTGGTCATCAAATTCACCAGGAGTATCCCCTGCAGGAATTTCCCCACCGAAATATTTATCAACCATGGCCACAGTTCTAGAAACAAGGTTTCCAAAATCATTGGCTAAATCTGTGTTATACCTTTGCACTAAAGCCTCTTCGGAATAGTAACCGTCAGCACCAGCTGGAATCTCCCTTAAAAGGAAGTATCTAATGGGATCTACCCCATATTTATCAATCAATTCGTTGGGGTCTACAACATTCCCCTTGGACTTGGACATTTTTCCACTATCTAAGAGAAGCCAGCCATGACCATAAACTTGTTTAGGTAATGGTAAACCTGCTGCCATTAGGATAGTGGGCCAAATAATAGTATGGAAGCGTACAATATCTTTGCCCACTAAATGAATATCACAGGGCCAGAATTTCTTATAAAGTTCTTCATTGTCAGTATTATAACCTAGGGCCGAGATATAATTGGTCAGGGCATCAAACCAAACATAAATAACATGTTTTTCATTGATGGGTACGGGAATACCCCAATTAAAGGTAGTCCTAGATACACACAAATCCTCTAATCCCTGTTTGATAAAGTTAATCATTTCGTTGCGTCTAGATACCGGTTGAATAAATTCAGGATTATCTTCAATATGTTTTAAAAGACGGTCCTGGTATTTGGACATTTTAAAGAAATAGCTTTCTTCTTGCAATGTTTCTACAGGCCGGCCACAGTCAGGACAATTACCGTCTACCAATTGTCTCTCAGTGAAAAAAGTCTCACAGGGAGTACAGTATTGGCCTTCATATGTGGACTTATAAATATCTCCTTGCTCATATATCTTTTTAAAGATATACTGCACAACTTTTTTATGTCTTTCTTCAGAGGTTCTAATGAAATCATCATTGGAAATATGTAGCCTCTTCCAGAGTTTCTTGAAGCCTTCGACAATTCCATCCACATAAACTATAGGCTCTAAGCCTTGAGCTTTGGCTGTCCCTTCAATTTTTTGACCATGTTCATCAGAGCCTGTTAAAAACCAAACATCATAATCCCGCATTCTTTTATATCTGGAAATAGTATCTGCCATCACAGTGGTTAAGGCATGTCCAATATGTAAGTTAGCACTGGGATAATAAATAGGTGTGGTAATATAAAAGGTTTTCTTGTCTTCCAAAGAGTTCATCCTCCTAAATCTTTAATTTATATTTATTAATTATAAACCATAATTAAACTAACCACTAGTAACCAGTAACCAATAACTAGCAACCAGCAACTAAGTTACACTTTCCCCAATATAAAACTAAGTATACTAACCCTTTTTTTTACTGTCAAGTTTTGGGTTTTTGTCGTAAATGCTCGAAAATTTCTGGCAATTTTATTTTTATTTACAAAATTTTAGTAGATTGCTTGACTTTAAATGGAATTACTGGTATCATCTAGTTGAACATATGTCGAAAATTGTTGGAAGGAGAGGAAAGAATGAAATCAACTGGTATTGTTCGTAAAGTGGACGAGCTAGGTAGGGTTGTAATCCCCATCGAACTACGCCGTACACTAGGCATAGATGAAAAAGATGCTTTGGAAATCTATGTTGACAATGAAAAAATTATTTTGAAGAAATACGAACCGGCTTGCATTTTCTGTAGTAGTGCAGATAATGTCCAAAACTTTAAGGGCAAATTGGTCTGCAAGGAATGCGCCACTAATATGACCTCTTTTGTAGGATAATAGCTTTTTAAAGCAAAACAGGTGAATTTCACCCCAAGGTGAATTTGCACCTGTTATTTTTTCATCACTACCTCATATAAGTCTCGTTTATTTATTTGAGCTTCTTTTGCAGCCACCTTTACTGCCTCTTTAGATGGTTGTCCTTCCTCAACTAGTTGATTAAACCTGGCAATGGCCCACTCCAAACCTTTAACCTTATTTTCTGGTTTCGCCCCTTCGATAATTAAAGTAAATTCACCCTTGACTCCCTTGGTACTGAAGTAGTCCAAGGCCTCCCCTATACTACCTCTGAATACTTCCTCGTATTTTTTAGTAAGCTCTCTACAAATAGCTATTTGGCGTGTCCCCAAAATCTCTTCTAAAATAGTTAAAGTCTCCAGCAAACGGTGAGGTGCTTCATAAAAAATAATAGTCCTTTCCTCTTTCTCTAGTTCAGCAAAGCACCTTTTTTTATCTCTTTTATTTCTGGGCACAAAACCTTCAAAACAAAATCTATTAGTGTCTAGACCTGATAGTACTAAACCGGTAATTAAAGCCACTGGTCCTGGAATTACGGTAAATTCAATATTTTCCTTAATACAAGATTGAACTAAATCTTGTCCAGGGTCTGAAATACCAGGCATCCCTGCATCACTAACTAAAGCAATATCTTTACCCTCCAGCAATTGTTGGATTAGTTTTTCGCCTTTTAAGACCTTATTATGCTCATAATAGCTGGTCAAGGGTGTATTAATCTCAAAGTGATTTAATAATTTTCTAGTTTGTCGGGTATCCTCACAGGCTATTAAATCAACTTTTTTTAAGGTTTCTAAGGTTCTTAAAGAAATATCCTCTAAGTTACCAATAGGGGTTCCACATAAAAAAAGGCGCCCTTTTTCAGGCATTAAAGTCACCTCCATAAAACTTCAAAACTTCCTGGGTATAATTCCCCTGTCCATCATAAACAGCCAAAGGTTTTTCTATCTTTAAACCAGGCTTAGCCCCCTTGATGCCTTCCAGTAAAACTAGATTACTGGGTTTTTCTAGCTGAGGATAAACTAATCGTAAACGCTTGGGTTCTATATTTTTCCTAGTAAATTCAGTAATTATTTCTGCCAATCGTTCACTACGATGAACTAGGGAAAAACGACCACCCATTTTGAGGAGTCTACTAGCTGTGGATATCACTTCTCGGAGATTACACTTTAATTCATGCCTGGAAAGGGCGATATCTTCCCTAGGACTTATCTTACCTTGGTTTAAGGGCAAATAAGGTGGGTTAGATATCACCAGATTAAATTTATCATTATATAAGCTCTCCAGTTCCCGAAAATCCCCCTGGATTATCCTAATATTATCTAAATTGTTTAATTCTAGGCTTCTCTTAGCCATTTCTACCATATCCCCTTGGATCTCTACGGCCGTTATATCCAAATCCTCGCATCTAGTGGTAAGGAGGAGAGGAATAATCCCTGTACCCGTACCCAAATCAATAACCTTATCCTTATTTTCTAAGGAGGTGAAATGAGCTAATAATACAGCATCAATGGCAAAACGAAAACCTGATTTCTTTTGGATTATCTTTAGTCCCGAGAGAATTAAATCGTCCAGGGACTCATCATGTTTAATTTCTACCAAACTATCACATCTTTCTCATAAATCCCATACAGAATAAACAGTCACCTTTTCTTGGTTGACCAAAATGAATATGACAGATATGGAAACCTTCATTATATAGTCTGGCTAGGTTTTCATAACCCTCGCCCTGTATTTTTTCGGCGTTTTCTTCCACAGCCTTTTTGGTTTCCTCAGGGTATTGACAAAGTTCCCTTCTTAGCTTCTCATTTTCATCTTCCAGGGAATAGGCATACATTTTTAAGGTTTTAACTTCTTCTAGCATTTCGGTCATTTTTTCCTCTAATTCAATAAGTTTTTCTGTTAATTTCATTTCTCTACCCCCTGTTTTTGATCTAAAATTCCTCTTTCAGTTCACTAATATCAAAATCCTCCTCCGTTATTTCCGGAGCTTTACCCCGAGGACAATGTTCTTGGCATCCTCCTTTACATTCCTGATAAACCTCATTTTCGTATTTTAAACAACACATTAATCGGCCACAAATACCAGAAATTTTAGCGGGGTTTAAAGATAGGTTTTGCTCTTTAGCCATTTTTATGGAAACCGGTACAAACTCTCCTAAGAAGCTATGGCAACAAAGTATCCGACCACAATTACCAATGCCCCCTAAAATTTTAGCCTCGTCTCGAACTCCGATTTGTCTTAATTCAATTCTGGTTTTAAAAATAGCTGCCAAATCCTTAACAAGCTCCCGGAAATCTACTCTCCCTTCAGCAGTAAAGAAGAAAATTATCTTGCTATTATCAAAAGTACATTCAACTTCAATCAGCTTCATAGGAAGTTGATGCTCATTAATTTTTTCTAAGCAGATTTGGAAAGCTTCTTTTTCCTTTTCTTTATTAGCTTCCATTTGTTCTAGATCCTCTTTAGTAGCCAACCTTAAAACTTTTTTTAAAGGCTGAACAAGATCTTCTTCCTTAACCTCTTTAATACCAACTACCACATGACCAAATTCCAATCCCCTGGTTGTCTCCACAATTACTTTGTCATCTTTTTTTATATCTAAATTATCAGGGTCAAAATAATAAATTTTCCCTACCGCTTTAAAACGAATACCGATAACTGAAGGCATTAGGTTAATCACCCTTTCTTTATTTTTAATAACATTATCTCTAGGATTAACCTTGGATTGACATTATATTTTAATGCAGAAGAGCTACTATGTAGTATCTGCAAAATCCTATTTATTCTATCTAAGGTGTATTTCCCTGTTTTAATTTGCTTTAAATAGTCTTGATTTATAACTAACATTTCCTCTCCTGTAACTTTCCAAACTAAATGGTCTCTAAACCAAATTTGGGCAATCTCTAAAAAGCTTTTTACCCCTTCTCGGTCCTTATCCCACTTTTCTGCAAAGGCTAAAAGCCTTTCAATAGACATATCCTCTAGGTTATTTAAAAAACTTAGGATGTTGTCCCGATTTTCCAAAACATCCCCTTGATTTAACATTTCTATGGCTTCACCTACAGAGCCCCTAGCAAATTTACTAATAACGGCCCCTTGTTCATATTCTGGGTACTTTTCTCTTAAAATTAAGCTAACTATTTCATCACTTAAATAATTAAAATTTACTTGTTGACAGCGAGAATTTATAGTTTCCAATAACTGTTGGGGCTCAGGAGTTACTAAAATAAATATGGTATTTTGGGGCGGTTCCTCTAATATTTTTAACAAACTATTGGAGGCCTGGTCAGTTAATAGGTGAGCATCATCAATGATGATAACCTTATATTTACTTTCATAGGATTTATAAAATGCCTTGTTTTTCAATTCCCTAATCTGATCAATCTTAATGGATAACCCACTGGGTTTGATAATATTAATATCAGGCTGGTTTCCCCCTAAAAATTTTCGACAACTGATACATTTATTACAACTATCCCCCAGATAATCATATTCTAAACAATTAAGACCTTGGGCAAAAGCTAGGGCTGTAGTTTCCTTACCCACCCCTTTAGGTCCAATAAATAAGTAGGCATGGGATAAATAATTGTTCTTTATAGAATTCTTGAGAAATTGTACTACTAAATCCTGTCCTTGTATATCCTTGAAAGCCAAATTTTCCCCTTCTTTCCATTGATCAGAGATACATATCCACTAAGAGACCCCGTATCTCATCCAATCTGTTCAAGAGCTCTAAATTATCCTTTTGGTCTTGGACTAAGGCAAAGGAAAGCTCCTCCAGTTTTTCATCCACTTTTTTGATGAGGACAAAGAGCTTATGTTTTCCCGTACTATCCCAACCCAATCCATCTTGAGCCTGGTAGGCTTTTCCCATGGTCTCCTTTAGGAATTCCCGAACACTACGTTTATAATCCCTAAGATCTTGAATGGTACAGGATTTAGCCAGTTTTTCAGCTCTTTTGTTAATCTCCTTCATTAACAAGTCTAGATCCTCTCGATGAGATTTTAAGGTGGCACTACCAAGAGCTTTATTAAATTCTTTGGATTCAGCCGAAGTTGCCTTGTTGTCTTGAAAAGATATATTATTTGCTTCTTTTCCTCCACCGCTATTTATCACTGAATTGATCCGCATAATTTCACCCTTAATTAAAAGTAAATTTACTTATTGGTACTGAAAAAAAACTCCTTAGTGACAGAATATATTTCCTGATGGATTTCATCAATAGTCTTTAGTCTTCCTTTATCCACACAATAGATTCTTTGCCAATTATATTTTTCTGCCACAAAACAGGCACTCTGATAAGCTTCTAGTAAATAGTGCTGATTTTTTTCATGAATATCCTTTTCCATTTCCCCAGAAAACTTATTAGATCTATTAGATATTAATTTACTTCCATATTGGGGAGGCATATCTAAAAAGATTACCAGGTCAGGAATAGGCAATTCAAAAAGTTCAAATTCAAAATTCCAAAGCCAATTTAAATATTTTTCTCGTTCAACTGCTCCACTTATTTTGGCCATCTGATGAATCATATTAGAAGTAGTATACCTATCGGAGATTACTATTCCTCCTTGTTTATAAAAATCCTCCCATTCCTCCTTAAAGGAAGCATATCTATCCACTGCGTAAAAGGTTGAAGCAATAAAAGGGTTTACTGAATCCACCTCCGAGCCAAAGGAGCCATTTAAATACATTTTTATTAAAGCCGCTGATTCCTTATGATAACGGGGGAATTGTATTTTTAAAACCTTTTGATTTTCTTGTATCAATCTTTCGTAAAGTCGGCTGGTTTGGGTTTCCTTACCGCTACCATCAATTCCTTCGATAACAATTAGTTTGCCTCTCTTGTCAGTCATTTTTTACTTACTCCTTCCCGGACAACCTCTAACATGAAATTTTCACCACTATTTATAATTTCCTTAGTTATTTCCTCTCCAGGAATCAAGTAGGGTATGCCTGGGGGATATTTGGTAACAAACTGTCCGCAAATTCTTCCCAGAGATTTTTGGAGAGGTAGCATTTCCTTTTCAGAATGAAAAGCCTCCTGAATGGGCATTTGTTGTTGATACACTATGTCCAAACTAGCTAAAGAGGGCTTGTCTCTCTCTGGTAGATTAGCCATCATCTGATTGATCTCTGTTAAAGCAGACCTCAATTTTTCTAAATTTGTATTATCTTCAGTTAAGCCCAAAATAAATAGAATATATTCATCTGTAGCTAATTCAGGATAAATACTATATCTTTCCTGAAGCAATTCTGCCAATTGCTTTCCTGTAAGCATAGGAGAAGCCACACAAAGCTTCAAGGGATCTTGAGGTTCTGCAGTGTCCACCCCTATTTCAAAATTACTCAAAGAGCTTAAAGAAGTTTTAAATTTTAAGATATTATTGATTATATTCCCCACAGACTCTCTAGCTTCCTCTAAAAAAAACCGTGCTCCCTCTAAAGAAGCTAACAATAAATAGGAAGGAGAGGTGGATTGGAGGAGATTTAGATAAGGTTTAAGATTAGGACCTTGATAATTCTTATTAACATGGAGAACGCTGGCTTGGGTAAGGGCTGGTAGAGTCTTATGCCAACTCTGGATAACAATATCAGCCCCTAAAGCTAGACCTGTTTTAGGGAAAAGGTCACCCAGTAGAAAGTGAGAGCCATGGGCCTCATCTAAAATAACTTTTATTCCATGTTCTTTTGCAATCTGTATATTTTCTTCCACCTTATAGCTTATTCCCTGGTAGTTGGGATTTGGTAAAATCAAGGTTTTACAGGTGGGGTTCTTCTTTATATACTTTTCTAATACCTTGGGCTCTAACCCTAAGGGAATGTTTAACCTCTGGTCAAAGACAACGGGCAGGGAAATAATCTGAGAATTTGCAATAATTGCCCCACTATAGATAGATTTATGAGCATTGCGAGGAATAAATATTTTTTCTTTATAAGCTAAGGCCATAATTGCTGCCTCTATCCCCACAGTAGTACCATTGACTAGGAAAAAAGATTCCCTGGCTCCAAAAAACTCTGCAGTTAACCTTTGAGATTCCCAAATACAACCTTGGGGAAAATGAAGATTATCCAACCTATCAATCTCTGTTAAATCAAAGGGCCAAATTTCCCTAGGCCATATTTCTTGTAGTTTACTAGCTAAAACTTGGCCATTTTTATGTCCTGGAGTATGAAAGGATATCCCTTTTTTTAATATTAATTTTAAAATTTCATCAATTATTGGTGTTTTCATTTTTATCCCTTATTAATAATTTCTTAACTTCTAATCTTAGCATAGTTTACTATAATCTGCTAGGTTAGACACTACATATCAAAATTAAGAAAAGTAAAAGATATATTTGAAGCTAGAATAAAAACAGTAATAAAAGGAGTGACAGCTTTTGTCTTTGCGCAAGAACCCTGTTGATATAAAGAAGTTATCTAAGAAATATAAAGTGGATGTGGGTAAAGTAATTAGAGCTTGGAAAAATAATAAAAATGACTTGGAAATTTCTGAAGCATTAAATATTGATATGTTGAAAATTTTTCAAATTAGGCAAGATGTAGAAGAAGCTCATAACCAAGCACGCCTTAAGCGGCAAAAGGTTTAAAAAACTAAGAAACACGGTTACTCTAATTAATAACCGTGTTTCTTCTTGCTTATGGCTTTTCTAAGCTTTTCGACCATAACATGATAAGCTGGATCATTATATGATAAGTTTAAAATTTTTTCCTCGCAGAAAATACAAATAAATTGCCCAGCTAAAAGAAAACCATCCCTTATCCCCATTCCAGGTACCTCATTACAAATATAGCATCTAGGCAAAAGGTTATTAGGCCGTCCTTGTTTCTTAATTTCTGTTTTTTCCCTTGATACGGTTGCCATTTTGTCAGCTCCAGTATGTCTTTTGTTACTAGTTTTAACAAAAGTTTTTCTAGTTAGTCTAGATTATGTAAAAAACTATCCAAATGATACTGGAAGTAATTAGAAGTTAACTGCGGCATGGAATAAAGATAGGCCCACAAGGGGCCTTATTATTTTAATTTTTTCCTTTCAATTGTAATTGCACAATCGGGACAAACCAAAGCACAGGTACCACAACCAGTACAAGAATCCTGATCCTTAGGAATTACTGTGGGGGTTCCATATACCCCTAACTCATTAGACCATTCTAGACATTTTACTGGACATTTCTCCATACATAAGCCACAGCCTTTACAAATACTTGTGAAGAGGGTAAAGTTGGCCTTGGTGCAGTCCTTTTGAACATACTTAAATGCTGGTACTGCCATATTATCTCCTCCTTACTCTAATGTCCTTATTATTCTAAAGCTTCCCTTACTAATTCTACTCCTCTTTCTAAAGCTTTAAAATTTAACTCCCTTAGTTTAGGATTTTCTGCAAATTTATAGCCTAGGTTTTCTTCCAAGGCCTGTTTAGCTTCTTTCATTTCAATGACCTTAGTAGCTTCGATTACTGCTCCCATAATAATTACATTAAACACTCTGGGATGAAGCTCATTCTTAGCTACATCAATAGCTGGTATGGCTAAAACCCTGTTAGCTTCCCGTGGTATATCTTCCTCTACACCTTTAATGGCCTTATCATAAACAAAGGTGGTATTTTCATCTACATATTGTGCCGTTCTTCTAACAGCACGATCACTAAGAGCCACTACTATATCAGCTTTTTTAAATTTTGGGGATCCGATTTTTTTATCGGCTATTTGCACAAAGGCAATGGATACTCCACCTCTTTGTTCAACTCCAAAGTTGGGAATATAAAGGGCTTCCCTTCCTGCATTATTAGCTGCTTCCACTATAATACTAGCTACCGATTGAACCCCTTGGCCACCTTCTCCAGCCAAAGCTATTTTAAATTCCTTAGCCATTTTACTGTTCCTCCTTTTCTGGTGGAACTTTCTTTTCTCCCACTTTAAAGTACTGAGTCATTTCCTTCTCCACAAAATGCCAGGTATCCTTGGCATTGGTTCTCCAGTTAGTGGGACAGGCTGAGAGGGCCTCAACAAAAGAAAAGCCCACGCCATTTATTTGAGTTTCTAAAGCTTTTTTAATCATTCTTTTTAATTGCCTTAAATTAGCTATGGTACCCCTAGCCACATAGGCATTCTCTGGGGTAATGGCGGCTACCATTTCTGGGCCCTGAGTGGGATTTCCTGTTTGTTCTACATCCCTACCATAGGGGGAGGTTTCTGTTTTCATGCCTGGTAAAGTAGTGGGTGCCATTTGCCCTCCAGTCATACCATAGTTACAGTTATTGGCTAACAGTACAGTAATTTTTTCATTTCTACTTGCCGCATTGACTAAGTGTTGGGAACCAATAGCGTAACCACCACCGTCACCCATATAAGCTATACAAATTCTATCGGGACGAGCTCTCTTGATCCCCGTAAGTACTGGTGTTGTCCGTCCGTGATGAGTTTGTACTGTATCAACATTAAAGAAGTCATAAGATAAAAGAGAACAACCGATATCACAGCCGAAAATTACCCTATCTTGAATTCCTAATTCATCTATACATTCCCCTAAGGTTTTTAAAACTAGACCATGACCGCAACCTGGGCAAAATTTATGAGGTTTCGTTTCTTGGCGCCAAACCTGGGGCATATTTGGTACTAATGCCATATTAATTCCTCCCTTCTAAATTATCCTCTTTGGTTTATAAATTCCACTATCTCTTCAGCGGTAATACCCATTCCAGGTCTAAAATAGCCTGTAATAGGTACCTTGGCTTCATATATTTCTGATTTAACGATTTTATCCAATTGACCCTGGGCTGATTCCACTACAATTATCTCTTTAGCATTTTGAATAGCTTTTTTCATAGCTTCCTTGGGGAAAGGTCTTAAGGTTATCGGTCTAAAGTGCCCTACCTTTTTACCTTGAGCCCTTAGTTCATCCACGGCAGCTTGAGCAGCTCTAGTTACTACCCCATGGGCCACAATTATAGTTTCCGCATCCTGACATTGAAATTCTTCATGTTCTACTATTTCAGGAGCAGCCTTCCAATATCTCTCTACCAGTTGATTAACTACTTCATATAATTCTTCTTCAGTGTTATATGTATTTTGTAAATGTTGTGGATCTCTGTCCACTCCTGGCATCCCAGGTGCCCCTAAAATCTTTTCAGTGGGAACCATATTGATGCCTTTTTCTGCAGGATCATACATAATTACTGGTTCTCTCATTTTAGCCTGATAACCATCCCCTAAAATAAAGGTGGGAATACGGTATTTCCAAGCGGTATTAAAAGCTTTGATGGTATAATCATAAAGTTCTTGATGACTACCAGTAGAATAAACTATTCTTAAACCTTCACCATTGCCGCCAAAGCAAGTCATAGTTACTTCCTGTTGAGAATAGATAACCGTTGCTGTGGATGGTCCACCCCTTTGCATTACAGCTACTACGGTAGGAATAGACATCATCTCTGCCATAGACATGGCTTCCTGCATTAAGGTATTACCAGGTCCTGCTGTGGCAGTAAAAGCTCTCGCCCCTGAAAGGACTCCCCCACAAGTAGTAAAGCCTGCAGAAATTTCATCCTCAGTTTGCAAGAATTTCCTGCCATATTTAGGGGCTAACCGGGTCCAATAATGCATTATCTCATTTTGAGGTGTTATTGGATAACCATACATTATGTCTGCTTCAGCAGCTAATGCAGCCCAGGCAACTACCTCATTACCTGTTACAAAAAATCTTTTTACACCTTTGACTGGTTTGTCTGTCATAAGTTCATACACCTCCATATTGTATATATCTTTTCACCAAAAGCTTCTATCCATATATCTATATAACAGCCTTATTGGATTGCCCAAGCTATCCTGGGTACCAAATTTATCTTGCAATCGGTAATCAATTGTGGTGGCAATTACCTTTAAACCTAAAACATTAGCAGCCTCTGAAACTATTTGAGCTCCTTCCTCTATAAAAGCTACATCAGTTTCATCACCTAGGTGGGAGTTATTAATTAAGCCATGAACTGGTCCAAGGCCCTGGACATAATTGATAATTCCTTCCTTATCAGAAGTTATCGGCCGGCCAATATTAATTACAGCATATATTTTTAGCTCTGGATGGTTTTCCTTTTCCTCCACTAAATTTAATGTTTTGGCTCCCTCTACTCCATAGCCAATATCCAGAACTATATCCCCTTTCTGGCGTAAAGCCCATTTCATCCCAGGCTTAAGTAAGTTACCAGCCTCCCCCAGGCCTTTGGTTTCACTGGTCTCCCAACCAATAACCTGAAGCCCTTTTTCCTCTAACTCTTTCTTAAGGGGACGAATAGTATAAAAGGGTTCCACAATATCTAAATCAACCAGGGTTACAGGACTCCCCTTTTGCAACAAATCTAGTGCCCTATTAATAGCTACTTCACTTTTCCCACTAGCGTATTCTCCTATGTATGCTTCTATAATTCGGGTCGTCATCATCTTCCTCCTCCCAGCTACTTAGCTTATTATGTGTAATTATGTAATTATTACTAATGTTATAATGGTAATTTATAAAATATTTTAGGAGAATGCCTTTTGTTATATAGTACAGATTAAATTTTTGGCTGATTATATTAGAACAGATTATATCTTATAAATTCTACTACTGTCAACAAAGTTAAATATATAAAAAAATGGCGAACAATTCGCCATTTTCTAAAGCATGAGAAAATTCATTAAAATTAAAAGTAGTAAACCCGGTACCCCTAAGACTCCCACCCCTATAACCGAGACAGGATTGATGGGTAAGTGGTACCCAAAATAGTTACCGATAATATTGATGACCATAATCCCTACTAAGGCTAATATAGAATTTACTATCAGCTTTACTAACCATTTAATAGGCTTAAACATTACCCGAACCACAATATAAATCAATATTAAAAGAAAAAAGGCAGCAAATACTATTCCATAATTCATTTTTTCACCCCTAAGACAAGAATAATCTAAAATATCTATATGTGAGACAAGGCTAAAGTAGACCTACATAATATCTACAGTAAAATTTTTAATCCCCTTTTTTTGAGCCAATTTTGTTAAATACAAATAATATTCCTCCCGAGCTTTGAGATTATAAATGGCATAATCAATAAGTTCCTGCTCACTTATTTCATTAAAGATTAGCAGTGCATTTTGCCATTCTAACCTAGCCTGAGCGACTTGTTCTGCCAAAGTGGCCTTATATTTATTGTTTTCTTTGATAATCAAATTAGACAACCAAACCGAGAGAAACTTAATTAAACAATTAAGAAAGGCTTTAATTTTATCTAGGTAATCCATTTATTACATCCTTATTTACCTTTATTTACTATTCAATATGCTGGTCCCTGTTAATATATGCAAAAAAAATGCCCTCTCTAAAAGAGGGCGAGCTATCCCACAGTCAACTCTAATCCTAGTTAAGTTTAAGATTTTCATTTACTAGACCTTCCTGTCGGGATAACTTTAAGAGGTAGACAAATTGCTTTTCTGCCGCTTCAATACGAAAAATAGCATGATCAATAAGCTCTGGCTCAGTTACTTCCCCAAAATATTTTATGGCTTCTAGCCATTCCTCTTTAGCCTTATTAACCAAATCCAACATACAATATTCTTGCTTTTCCACTACCTCATTTCCTTCTAAGACTAAAGTTTCCTTTAATTTAGCGAGAATCTCCGTTACAGTGCCTTTCACTTTATAACAAACATCTAATAAGTTTTGTTGTTTTATTTGAAGCATTATAAATCCTCCCCCACTGTCTTCTCTTTATATTCTTGACAGAGGAAGGAGGATTTAATCACTACATTTCTATTCGTCCTAAAAAAGCCCTGGAAAGGGTAACTTCATCAGCATATTCGATATCTCCCCCAGCAGGAATACCTTGGGCTATCCGAGTAACTTTAATGCCTAAGGGTTTAATTAATTTAGCTAGGTATAAAGCCGTTGCTTCTCCTTCCACACTGGAGTTAGTTGCTATTACAATCTCCTTGACTTCTTCTTTTTGCAGCCTTTCTAAGAGTTCCTTTATCTTTAACTGCTCAGGTCCTATTCCTTCCATGGGGGAAATATAACCATGGAGCACATGGTATAAACCTTTAAAATCTTTAGTCCGCTCCAAGGCCGCCACATCTCGGGAATCCTCTACTACGCAAATAATACTTCTATCCCGATTGCTATTATTGCAAATATGGCAGGTATTAACATCCGTTAAGTTACAACAAACAGAACAGTATGTTATCTTTTCCTTGGCTTTAATAATAGCCTGAGCTAGCTTGTAAGCATCTTCTTTAGTCCCTTTCAAAATATAGAAGGCCAATCTTTGAGCAGTCTTGGGGCCTATCCCAGGGAGCTTTGCTAATTCTTCAATTAATTTTTGAACACTATTAGCGTAATTTAACATCTTAGAACATTCCAGGTAAGCCGGGGATATTAAGGCCTCCAGTAATTTTGGACATTTCTTCAGAAACCATCTTTTGAGCGTTTCTTAAAGCTTCATTACAAGCAGCCATTATTAAATCCTGCACCATTTCCACATCTTCAGGATCGAGAACCTCTGGCTTTATTTCAATCTCTACAATTTCATTTTTACCATTAGCTACAATTCTCACAGCTCCACCGCCTGCAGTGGCTTCAACGGTTTTTTCCTCTAATTCAGACTGCAACTTAGCCATTTTTGCTTGCATTTGTTGAACTTGTTTCATCATTTTATTCATATTTCCAAAACCCATTTTATGACCTCCTAGTCTTTTATTTCTACAATATCCCCACCAAAAAGCTCTAAGGCCCTTTGGACCACGGGATTATTTTTTGTTTCCTTACTACTTTCACTAGTTTCCTCGGAAACAGCCTTGATTTTAACCGCCATTCCCGTAACCTTGGTAAAAATCTTTTCTACCAATTCCTTATTAGCTGGTTCTAAAATTTTATTGCGATGAAAATTATATCCTTGTTTAAAGGACAATTCAAGATATCCATCCTTTATTCCTTCTGGAACAGCTGGAATTAAAAAGGCATGGATAGTTATTTTTTCATTCTTTATTTCCTCAAGAACTTCTGGCCATAATCTCTGGATTTCTTGAAAGTTCAGTTCGTGATTTTCCCTTACTATCTTTTGTTCTTGGCTTTGTTCTTGATTTTTTCCCTGCTTTTTAGGTGCCTTGATCTTTGGGGCAACCTGAACCTTACTTTTTTCAGGTAAAGAATCTGGCTTTTCTGGAAGAGCAATTTCTACCAGTGCTGCCTCCAGTAATACTTGAGGCTGGCTACTAAAGCGCATTTCCTTTTCCACTTCAGCTAATTTAGTAGTAATTTTCCCCAAACATTCTAAAGGTATAGAACTAATCTCATTTTTTACTTGCTCTATCATGTCCTTACTCATGGTTAGTAATTCTTCGTTATTGGACACTTTGTATATTAGTAACTGACGGCTATATTCAATTAAATCCCTGATAATTTGTTTAATATCTTTCCCCGATTGAATATATTCATTTAGTTTCATGATAACTGTAGTAATATCTTTACTAAATAAGCCCTTAACTATGGTAAAGATTTGTTCCTCAGCTAAAATACCCAAAACCATCTCCACATGACTGTCCTCAATATCCTTCCCCGCAAAGGCAATACATTGATCTAAAATACTAATCCCATCCCTCATACCTCCACTAGCTTTACGGGCTATGGTGGTTAGAGCACTCTCGGTAATAGTAATTTGTCCCTGGTGGGCTATTTCAGCCAAATGGTTTTTTATTTCTTGGTCGCTAATTTTACGAAAATCAAAACGCTGACATCTAGAAAGAATAGTAGGCGGTATTTTTTGTGGTTCTGTGGTAGCTAAAATAAAAAGAATATTACTAGGCGGTTCCTCTAAGGTTTTTAATAGGGCATTAAAGGCTTCCGAAGTTAACATATGAACCTCATCGATTATGTATACCTTACATTTTCCTTGAGAAGGAGCAAACTTAACCTTATCTCTAATATCCCTGATTTCGTCAATACCTCTATTGGAGGCAGCATCAATTTCTAAGACATCTAAAAAATTGCCTTGATTAATTGCTAGGCAATTTACACATTGGTCACAGGGCTCACCATCCATAATGTTTAAGCAATTTACAGCTTTAGCCAAAATTTTAGCTGAACTAGTTTTACCAGTACCCCTGGGCCCAGTAAATAAATAAGCATGGGCAATGCGATTATTGATTATAGCATTTTTTAAGGTTTTGCTTACATGAATTTGCCCCACTACTTCATCAAATCTTTGGGGTCGCCATGTTCTGTATAGTGCTACATAAGTCATCATAATCTTCCTTCTAATAGTCTCTTATTTCAATCATTTTACCATAAGCTATGGTGATACTTCAATCAATGTCTATGGGAGAGAGATGTTACTGGAATCAAAAAAAGTCTGGCTAAAACCAGACTTCATGAACAAAATTAAAGGCCACGCACCTAACTTCGAATTAGACCTTCCGGGCGTTACTTAAATAGTTAGCTCTAATCAGGCTGACCCACGGCACACATAAGGGCTTACTTACCGCTGCTTCCTTCCGGACCTGACGGGGTTCATAAGTTTATGTTGCGCAGGACCCAATCATCATCACCACTTGTTTAAGTCAGACCCCACAAAGCTAATCCTCGGCTAGGCATCGATCCCGCTACAGCGGATTGCGGGTTACAAGGCACCGCTACCTCCCCATCTAGCATGGCCAAGCTTAACAACATAAACATATGCTTTTTCTAACTTCTAACCTTTAATTTGTAATATCAAATTGGCGGAGAGAGAGGGATTTGAACCCTCGGTACAGTTGCCCGTACACACGCTTTCCAGGCGTGCACCTTCAGCCGCTCGGTCATCTCTCCGGGGCAAACTTTTAAACGCAAATATTATTATATAACATTCTATCATTATTTGCTAGTATAAATGTTTACCATTTCTACTTATTTTAGCTTTTTGCTAACAATAATAGATATTACTTTATTTACTCTCAAGTGTCAAGATATAAGTATTGCCTAGCCCTTGGAAAAAAGTCCACTAAAGAATCCGCCTATCCACCGGAAAGCTCGAACTAGAATATTGGCCCTTTTCATATCCTCTTGGGCTACCACATCTACAGAGGTGATTATTTCATCCTCCGAGCGTATTTCTAAAGTCCCGGCTATTTCGCCCTTTTTAATTGGGGCTTTAAGATCTTCCTTGGCAACTAGCACCTGTTCAATCTTATCTTTACTATCATGAGGAATAAAGACAGTGTAATCTTCGGCTACAGTGACATTTAATAGTTTTTTCCTACCCTCATGAATATTTACTTGACCTACGGTTTCACCAGCTTTGGCAATTTCCAAAGGCTCAAAATTACGGAAGCCATAATTGAGTATCTCCTGAGAAGCCGTATGTCTAGCTTCTTCACTAGCTGTATTTAAAACTACAGAAATCATTCTAATATCATTTTGTACTGCCGTGGCCACCAAACAATAACCAGCCTCAGTGGTCAAGCCTGTTTTTAAACCATCGGCCCCTGGGTAACGGCCTAATAAGGTATTACGATTATATTGACGGATATTATTAAAGGTAAACTCCTTTTGGGCTTCAAATTCAATGACTTCAGGATAAGTACTGATTAAATACTGGGCGAGAAGGGCAATATCTTTAGCACTCATATAATGATTTTCAGCAGGCCACCCTGTACTATTTTGGAATTTAGTATTCTCTAACCCTAATTCTTGAGCCCTTTCATTCATTACCCGTACAAAAGCAGCTTCACTGCCATATAAATGCTCTGCCATGGCTACACAGGCATCATTACCAGAGACAATAGATATTCCCTTAACTAAATCCCTAACAGTTACTTCCTGGCCAATCTCTAAGAACATTTGGGAACCTTGCATCCTCCAAGCATTTTCAGAAACCACTACCTTTTCATCCCAAGTTATTTGTTCCTTTTCCAAGGCTTCAAAAATAACCAATAGAGTCATAATTTTAGTAATGCTAGCAGGGGGAAGAGCTTTTTCAGAATTTTTTTCATATAAAATCTGTCCTGTAGATGCCTCCATTAGAATAGCAGATCCAGCATTTACATCTATATTAGCCAAAGCAGTTCCTGGGAAAAACATTAGTAATAAAGGTAATAACAAAATTAACGCTATTTTTCTATGATTGTGCATTATCGAGCCTCCTGGTTGTCAAAAAATAATTTTAGTTTAAGTATGTCGTATATTATTTAATCTTAATTATTTCTATCTGGATTATTCCCTTAAATTCTGCTTATTATTGCGTAAAGCAGACCAATGGCCAGACCAGACAAATGACCTACAGTACTAACACTGGGTACAATTACAGTAAAGACTAAATTTAATAAAACTAAGGGTATGATAGAACTATAGGTTTCGATGCCCCTTCTTCTGGCTAAAAGATCATAGTAAAGGATATAACCTAAAACAGCAAATAAGGCTCCTGAAGCCCCTACGGAAAGTCCCCCACTTAATAGCCCTGTAAATAATGAGACCAATAGTCCTGAACCAAGATAAAAAACCATAAACCTTTTAGTACCCATCCGGGGTTCTAAATACCCCCCCGCGTGCATGAGAATAAGCATATTAAAACCTACATGCATTAAATTACCATGGATAAACATAGAAGATAGAAAACGCCAGTATTCCCCGTTTATTAAGACAAATTTTAAAGGAGCCATTCCCCCCTTAATAATAGTCCAGTTGTGAATACCTAAAATGGAACTAAGGATAAAGATCCCTATATTTATAGCCATAATGGCAATAGTAAAAGGAGCGTGTTTTTTTAAAAAACTAAAGGCAATATTACCACCAAAGGCCCCTCTGTAATAGTCCAAGAAATCACATCCCTTCATTGGAACCAGGCTTGTTTCAAGAGTCTTACCCCTTCGTTAATACTATTCTTGGGTATACTGGAAAAATACAAAATTAACCGCGGAAAGACCTGTCCATTATGATTAAGTAAGGCATAATCCTCTATAGCGGCCACCCGACAGCCAGCTTTTAGAGCGCGGTTTTTTAGTTCCTGAGAGGTTAAGTCAGTTTTTACATTTAAAACTGTAAACAAACCAGATTCTTTTTCTTCTAGTATAACATGCTCTCCTAGATTATCTTTAATGGACTTGAAAAATATTGTTCTTTTTTCTTGGTAGAGCTTTCTTAAGCGTCGTACTTGTTTTTCCAATTGGCCATCCTTCATAAATAAGGCCAAGGCTAATTGTTCAGTGGTAGAAGATCCCTGCTTATAGAAGGTTGCCTTTTCCCTATAAAGAGTTAATAACTGTTTCGGTAAAACCATATAGCTAATACGGATTGAGGGAGGCATTATCTTAGAAAAGGAACCCAGATAAACCACGCTGCCTCTTTGATCCAGTCCTTTCAGGGCTGGTACTGGTCGACCATAATAACGAAATTCACTATCATAATCGTCTTCAATAATTAGTCCTTGGTTTTTTTCAGCCCAAGCAAGCATGGTAATCCGCTTACCAATGGACATAATGGCACCAGTGGGAAATTGGTGGGAAGGACTCACATATACTAAATCAGCCTGACTCTCTTTTAGAGTCTCCATATCTATACCATCCTTACCCATCTCGACAGGAATTATCTGAAAATCATGATCAGCGAAAATCCGACGACCGTTTTTGAATCCAGGATCTTCAAAGGCAATACTACTATGTTTATCCTTTAACAAACTACATAAGATTACCAAGAGACTTTGGATTCCTGGGCCAATAATTACTTGTGAACTATGGGCCATAACACCTCGAGACTGGTAAAGATATTGGACTATTTGCTCCCTTAATTCTTCTTCACCCTGTACATGACCATAACCTACTAGACGCTGAGTTTCGGCCAAGGCTTTGTTAACATATCGCTTCCAAAGGGTAAAATTAAATCCCTCTGGATCCATTTCTCCGGAAGCAAAATCATATTCAATTTTAAGAGAATCTAAGGGATCTAAAAACTGATTCGAGTCAAGATTTGTATTCTTTGTCCGTTCCCCTAATAGGGACCTGTCTAGAAAAGCTACAGTATAACGAGCCCGATTAGCATTCTCTATATAACCTTCACTGCATAACTGCTGATAAGCCATTTCAACTGTGCTTTTACTTACCCCTAGAGCCTTAGTGAGACCCCGAATAGAGGGTAACTTTTCTCCCTCAGCAATGTCGCCCTTTTCTATGGCATTTTTGAAATACGAGTAAATTTGGACATAAAGGGGGGAATTTTTATCCCTAGTAATTACTATACTATCCAAAGATTTTACCTCCAAGCTGTATATGGCTATTTTTCAATATCGGCTAATCCCAACATAAGATCTAATAAATGAATCCCCTTTTTCCCACCAAGATTAATGCCTTTAATACAGGGCACGCAATAACAGACCACTTCCTCGGACTTAATTTGTTGACAATGGTCTTTCATTAATTGCTCCTGCTCTTCTTTTGGATGAGGTTGAAAAAAGCTTCCTGCATTCGTAATAAAACGCTCTGGCGCAAGCTCTCCATTTTGCTTAGGAAGGGGCTCATAAAGGGTAGTGCCGCAAAATTTCGTTTTTGCAAAGTTTTCAGCCAGTTCTTCAACTTTAATATTCATTTTTTGAAGGATTCTTCTCACTGCTTGTTGTTGAGGTTCATTATCATAAACACGCCAGCAATCCTGGACAGCCATTTTTCTCTGGCCATAATCAGGAAATAAGAAGTTTTCATCATTCTCCAAAAGCTCCCATATAGAAATACCTTTCTGAGCTGAAGAACTTTCTCGGGAAAATGCCCCACAAGTATTGCAAATATAAACCACTAGATCCTCGGCTTTAATTTTTTTGTGATTTTCCCTACAACAACCGATAATTTCTACCCCATAATTCTCTGCAAGATATTTTTTGATTATATTACTAGCTTCCGGGGAATAAGCTGTAAATTTGCAACTGGGTATATAAATTATTGGCATCTTCACTACTCCTTTTTTATCATCCTAAACCACAGTTACTTACTCTAGACTTCTATTTTTTCTCTATCTCCTCTTGCTATAAGACAAGACTAAGGGCTTATTTAATCTTGTTTGATTTTG
>JAAZJU010000097.1 GCA_012800195.1 Clostridia bacterium | reverse complement strand
CAGTGGCCACTGATGACCAGGGGCTAATTATTGAAGACTTAGAAGCCAAGATTAAAGAGCATAGACCCAAAATTCTTTATACTATTCCTACCTTTCAAAATCCAACAGGTAACACCATACCTCTGGAACGGAGAAAAAGAATTGCTCAATTAGCTGCAGAATATGATTTTGTAGTTATGGAAGATGATCCTTATTGTGATCTAAGATATAAGGGAGAGCCCATAGCTCCAATCAAAGCTTTTGATACTACTGGTCATGTAGCTTTAATTAATAGCTTCTCGAAAATCCTGGCACCAGGACTTAGAGTAGGAGCTGTAGTGGCTAGCCCCGAGATAATTGAAAAGTTAATAGTTACTAAGCAAGGGGCTGACACTCATTCTACCAACCTAGCTCAGGCCATCTGTGCAGAATTTTTAAATAGTGGAGTCTTGCCCAACCATTTGAAAAACATGGTTCCCCTTTATACAGAGCGCCTAGAAGGAATGTTGGCAGCAATAGAAAAATACTTTCCGAAAGGAACCAAATATACTAAACCTGAAGGTGGATTATTTGTTTGGGTGGACCTGCCTGGTGATTTAGATACTCACCTGCTTTTGGAGAAAGCTGCTAAAGAAATCAAGGTTTCCTATGTCCCTGGAGCCCCCTTCTTTTTAAATCCTGAGGAAGGGAAAAATTCTCTTCGCTTGAATTTTTCTTCTAACATAGCAGACAGAAATGAATATGGACTACAACTTTTAGGAGAATTTTTTACTAAAGAATTAAACAAGCTCTAACCAAAAAAGTGCCCTTCAATTTTGTACTGACCCTCCAATCGTTAGATTTTTAGTCTAACTTTTGGAGGCAGTACTTTCTTGAGGGGCACCTTCTTTTAAATATTTTCCAGGGCCTCCCGATCAAGAACAATAATATCTCTCTGGCCCTCTAGTTTTATTAAACCTTGCTCCTGAAAAGCAGTTAACTTTCTACTTAATGTTTCTTGACTCATACCTATTTGGGAAGCAAAATCTCCTTTAGTCATTTTTAAGTTTATTCTCCTCGTATCCTGAGATAGGTTCACCAGAGCCTGAGCCAATCTTTGTTCCACAGTGTATAAATTAATATCCTCAATTAGTTTTTCTGCTTTTTCTAATCTTGCACTGATTTCTTCAATAATTTTAAAGGCTATGGTTGGATATTTTTTCATCAGGCTCTTTAGCTTTGCCCCCTCTATAATACACATAGAGGAGGTTTCTAAGGCCTCTGCATTATCCGTATTGGGCATTGGATTAAAAAGGGCTAATTCTCCCATAAATTCTCCTGGCCCCAAAACACGAATTACCTGCTCCTTACCATTTAAGCCTAAACGATATATCTTAACTCTACCAGTATGAATTACATAAAGTTTTTCGCTAGTATCCCCAGCCCAATATATAATTTCTCCTTTATTGAAGGTTTTTGCAGTGGTAATAGCAGCTACTTCTAACATTTCTTCCTCAGTTAAATTACTAAAAATAGGGACAAGAGTGATACAGTTTGTATGTCCAAGGCAATCCTTTTGACACTTGCACGCCATTATTATCCCTCCGTAAATATTATCTCTAACCCAAAATGTTATAAATATTATACCATTAAAAAACCTATTATTAGTTAAAAACTAATAATAGGTAGTATGCTTACATTTGATTTAAGACCCTTTTTAAGAATTCTCTAGTTCTTTCTTCTTTAGGATTATTAAAAATCTGCTCAGGAGGTCCTTCTTCGGCAATTACTCCTTTATCCATAAAGACCACCCGATCGGAAACTTCCTTGGCAAAACCCATCTCATGGGTAACGATCAGCATTGTTAGACCACTCTGGGCTAGTTCTTTCATTACTTTTAATACTTCGCCCACCATTTCAGGATCCAAGGCGGAGGTTGGTTCATCAAAAAGCATTACATCTGGCTCCATGGATAAAGCGCGAGCGATGGCTACCCTTTGCTTTTGTCCACCTGATAGTTGTTTAGGCCTGGCATTAATATATTGCTCCATCCCTACAACCTTTAAAAATTTCAAAGCTACTTCTTCAGCCTCTTCTCTAGAACGACCCAAAACTTTCATTTGGCCCACTACACAGTTACTAAGGGCATTATGATTTTCAAAAAGGTTAAATTGCTGAAAGACCATGCCTAATTTTGTCCGATATTTGAAAATATCATGTTTTTCATCTAAGATATTTTCTCCATTATAAAGAATTTTACCGCCACTTGGTCTTTCTAAAAGATTTATACAACGCAGAAGGGTGGATTTTCCTGAACCAGAAGAGCCAATGATGCAGACAACTTCTCCTTTTTTTACAGAAAAGTTGATATCCTTTAAAACTTCATTAGCACCAAAGGATTTACTTAAATGTTGAATTTCTATTACATTTTCCATATTTCTACCTCCCCTTCCTTTATTAATTTTGACCTTTTTTGCGAAGGGCATCTTCAGGTCTTTCTACTTGCATTTGATTATCTATCATAATATAGCTATCTGGTCCATCCAAGCGTCTTTCAATATAACGCAAAATTCGAGTTACTGTAAAGGTCATCACAAAATAAATAATACTAGCCACAAAGAAAGCTTCAAAGTATCTGTAGTTATTCCCGGCAATTGATTTGGTTTGGAAGAATAATTCAGTTACAGAAATAACATTTAAAACGGAAGTATCCTTAATGTTAATTACGAACTCATTACCTGTTGCTGGTAAGATATTTCGAATAACTTGAGGCAAAACAACATTAAGCATAGTTTGAGGATGATTCATCCCAATTGCTTGGGCCGCTTCAAATTGGCCCTTATCAATAGAGATAATACCGCCTCTGACTATTTCCGCCATATAAGCACCCGTATTAATAGAAACAATAAAAATTGCTGCTAATATTCTATCCATATAAACATTGAAAACTAATGCAGAACCATAAAAAATTACCATGGCTTGCACTATCATGGGGGTACCTCTGAAAAATTCTATATAAGCAGAAAGTAGAAAATTCACAAACTTGAGAAATACTCTTTTTGGTCCCCGCTCAGGCATAGGGATGGTACGAATAACACCAATTAATAAACCGATAATTGCACCTATAATAGTACCGATTATGGAGATTAATAAAGTCACCCCTGCACCACGGATAAACATCGGCCAATAGTTGGTAATGATTCTTACAAGCCATTCATATGTCATCGATATCCTCCTTCACTAGAAATGCGTCCATTGTCGTTTTCCAAGGGGGACGCCTTTCGGTACAGTGTTAGTTGCTTAATACAGATAAAACCGGCTGTATTAGACACAGCCGGACTGATAATTCTATTGAGCTGCTGGTTGGTTTAAGATAGCAGCATCCATTATTTCTGTTTGTTCCTCTAAAGAAATACCTGCTAAGATTTCATTAATTTGCTCTCTGTACTCACTGCCTTTAGCAAGTCCTACTGCAATGGCTGTATCATCATCGGAAGTTACAAAACCATCGGTGAATTCAACCATGGCAAATTTTTCATTGGCAGCAGTGGCACTTACACCTTCAGGACGTTCTGAAACATAGCCATCAATCAAGCCAGATTCAAGAGCAACACGCATGGCGGAGAAATTATCCATAGCAGTTTCCTTAATTACTCCATCAATTTGATCAATTACAGAATAATGGAAGGTATTTAACTGAGCAGTAATTTTAGCACCGCTGAAATCTTGAATGGAGGTAGCATTCTCATAGGCTCCACCCTTTCTTACTACCATAACCAAATCAGATTTATAGTAATTATCTGAGAAGTCTATGGTTTCCCAACGTTCTGCGGTAGGTGACATACCCGCAATAATAGCATCAATTGTTCCTGAGGTTAAGGCTGGAACTAAACCATCCCATTCAGTTTTAACAATAACTAACTCTTTTCCTAAACCTTCAGCAATTCTTTTAGCAATCTCTACATCATAACCACCAGCAAATTCAGCACTACCTTCTATAGGAACAGCACCATTAGCATCGGTCAATTGGGTCCAGTTAAAAGGAGGATAGTCCGCCTCCAAGCCTACCCTAAAGGTATCTTTCCCTGCATCTGGTCCTTTATCATTGGAACTACAACCTGCTACTAGCATAACAACTGCTAGTGCTATTACCATTAATAATGATAATTTTCTTTGCATTAAAAATCTCCCCCTGAAAAATTTTATTATTATTAAATTTAATATCCCACCTAACTAGTTAGGATATTTTAATTAATGCCAAGAACATACAAAAAGGCCTGAGGTGAACTCAGGCCGCAAATACAAATTGCTCCTAATAATCCCCTTCTTTCCCTAATGAGATAGCTCCCCTCAATAAACCGGGCTGTTTATTGAGACAGTCCTGCAGCTCTTAACTACAGGCCCAGCAAAATAACAGTGAGAATATTATTTTGCTTCGGCGGCATTTCCTTCTCCCAAGCCTCATCGCCTCTCAAACTCTTCAAGGGACTGTTAAATGTCGCTCCTCTACCTCACCCTGAAAAGTGAGGTAATTATTTATTATTAAATTCTATGGTTAGTCTACAATAACTACAATTTTCTGTCAAGTTTATATAGGACTTTTTTAATAGTATTATCCCAAGGTGAATTTCCAAATACAATTATAGTTAGGATTAGTAATATCAGGATGGCAACTTACGGCCTCGGTTTCAAAGCCTTCATCAATGGTTTTGGCAAATAGACCATATTCAACTAACCCTACAGGCTTACAAGGGAAGTAGGGCAAGCCTTTAACTTCTCTAGCATACTGGACCCGACAGGTTTTTACCCTATAAATTAACACCTTCTCACTTTCTACAATAATCTCATCTTCATTTAAAGAAGCATAGAGCCTGAAAGCTAAAGCTCGTTTTAAGCCTGCCACACCAGAATTCTTTTCTAAACCCAAAAAGTCCATAATCCTTTTAGCTTCAATAACAGTAAATTTTTCCCAAGCCTTAATGTCTAATTCTATAGCAGCTTCCATACCGTACTTTTCCTCTATAGCTTGAAACCAAAGGCCATCATGGGCTAGCCAGTTTTTCGCATAGATATTGTTAAGTTCTAGCAACTCTTCTTTAGATAAATCTGAAATTTTTTCTACCTTTTTCATTATCAACCCTCCTTTGTTTTAAAGCAAGGTTTACCATCCGTTAATTTTTGCCCGCTTTAGTGCCCCAAAAATATTCTCTTTAGTAGCACTATTTTGTTGACTAAGACTAGCAAGCAATTGTTTAATTTCTTCCCTCTTTGTTTTCCCCTCTACTGGACAGGGATTATCTATGGGAATAATTTCATTGGCTTCTACAAATTCTTTTATCTCCATTTCACTAGTTAATATTAAGGGTCTAATAATATATACTTCTTTTCTATCTAAAAAGGCAAT
>JAAZJU010000096.1 GCA_012800195.1 Clostridia bacterium | reverse complement strand
GTTTTTATAAATGCCCAACCTATGCTATAATTTTGGGGGACTTTCCCAAGATAGTTTTAATTAAGATAACTCGGAGGGGAAAATAAATGACAAGAACTGTAGGTACTACTGTAAGAGGTATACGGACACCAATTGTAAAAACTGGTGATAATTTAGTTGAAATGGTGGTTAACTCCTTAAAGAAATCCTGGGAAAACGAAGGTTACCAACTCAAAGATAGGGATATTGTGGGAATAACAGAATCTTTAGTGGCTAGGGCCCAGGGAAACTATGTTACCATTGATCATATAGCTCAGAACATTAAAGCTAAATTTCCTGGAGAAATTGGAGTGGTCTTTCCTATATTAAGTAGAAATAGATTTTCTAGAATCCTAAAAGGCATTGCCCAGGGAGCAGATAAGGTCTATTTGTTATTAAGTTATCCCTCAGATGAGGTAGGTAATCATCTAATGGATATTAATAAGATGGATGATCTTGGAATAAATCCCCATACCGATGTATTAACAGAAGCAGATTACAGAAGATTATTCGGTGATGTGAAGCATGAATTTACTGGTGTTGATTATATTCAATTATATAAAGACTTAAGCGAGAACAATAATATCGAAATTATCTTAGCCAATGACCCTAGAGTTATTTTAAACTATACAAAAAATGTTTTAGTAGCTGATGTTCATACTAGAGAAAGGACCAAAAGAATGCTGAAAAAAGCTGGGGCACAAATTGTCTTAGGTTTAGAAGATATCTGCACAGAACCTATTAATGGCAGTGGTTATAATGAGGAATATGGCTTATTAGGATCCAATACCGCCTCAGAGGATACTTTAAAGCTTTTCCCAAGAGATGGACAAAAGTATGTTGAGGCTATTCAAGCTAGACTTAAAGAACTAACAGAGAAAAATGTTGAAGTGATGATTTATGGTGATGGGGCCTATAAAGATCCCCAAAGTAAAATCTGGGAATTGGCGGATCCCGTAGTATCTCCAGCTTATACAAAAGGGCTAGAAGGTTCACCCAATGAACTAAAATTAAAATATCTTGCTGATAATAAATTCAGGGACCTAAGAGGAGAAGAAATTTCTGAAGCTATGAAGAAATGTATTGCTGAAAAGGATGAAAACTTAGTAGGTGATTTGGCCTCTCAAGGAACAACCCCAAGAAAACTAACAGACTTATTGGGAAGTCTCTGTGATTTAACCAGTGGAAGTGGAGATAAGGGTACACCAATTGTTTTAATTCAAGGCTATTTTGACAATTACGCAACAGAATAAAATATATCTTGTTGTCATTAAAACAAATTTATAAAAAAACACACTTTTTAATAGAAGTGTGTTTTTTTGTGTAATGAATTGGAGTCAATAGTTACTAATTAATAAAGGGATAAAATTTGGGGTGATGAGATGAGATTTATAGAGATGAAAATACTATATAACTTTACATATAGATTATCAGGAAATTCCAAAGTGGCAGAAGTATTAACAGAAAAGGCCCTATTAATACCTGAGGATAATTACAATTGCTCTCTTTTGGTAAAACGAGCTTGGGAATATTTTTGCCAATATTATAGCTCTTTGGATCTTCAAGGACAGGAACCTGTGCAAAATTATCTTCTAAACTTAGTACCAGAGGAGCGTTGCGCTATTATCTT
>JAAZJU010000006.1 GCA_012800195.1 Clostridia bacterium | reverse complement strand
TAAAATTCATCCTCCCTATCTCCCCTTTCCCCCTTGGGAAAGGCTTGTAAATCATATACCTTAACTAATGCCTTTATGCCTTCTAGAATAACTTCATTATCAGTTTGATCCCCATTCTTTTTTAGAATAATATTTAAATCTTTTTCTTCAATATGTATCTCTTTCATGAGCAACTCCTCCTTATTTTACTTCTTACTATTGTTATACAGTCTTTTGTAATAATTTAAACAAAAAAATCCCTTAATCGGCTTTATTTCTCACCAATTAAGGAATTGTTTTATTTTAAATCTTTAGTTCATTGGTAGTTCTGGGGCATTCTTAGCCTCTTCAGGAATAACAATAGGCTCCGCTTTATTAATATTTAGAATCTCATAGGTCATGGACATTTCCATATTGGAGAACATTTCTGCCAATTCCGCAGGAATTAGTCCCTGTTCAATTAAGGCTTTACCCATGTTCTGCATGTTCTCTGTTAAGTCCATAGAGGTTTTCACTATATCTAAGGTAGTCTTATCTACCCAAACAATATATTTCATATCCCCCATTTGACTGAGGAAGTCGGGAGTAATTTCCATACCTGGTTGGTTAAGATTCATACCGGGTATTTGTTCCATTAATTCATTATACATTTCACTGGAGGCAACTAATTCAATTTTTAGAGTATCCCTTTGCCCTAATTTTTCTTCCCCTATAATATTAGTTTCTTTTAAATACTTTAGAAAAAGCTCCACATTTTGTGTTGGATCCATATTCATTGTTTCTGCTAAAGCAGGATCATTAAGGACTATTTTGAACCATTGTTCTTCCACATACTCATAAATATTTATTCCTTGTTCAGTAGCTTCCATATATTGTTCTATTACCACAGGTTCGCTAGTTTCAGGATTAGTTATTTCCACTACTAGCTTCATTTGCATAGGTTTCTGAAAAACAGTAGCTTTGCCAGTCATAGCAATAGCCATTATTTCACCCTCTGGCATGGGCATTTTCATATCCATAGCTAAATCCATATCATAGTTTTCAATATTCAATTGTTTTTCATAGGATTCTTCGATTATTTCCTGAGCAGATTTACCTTGAGTTAAATCTTTGGTTCCACAAGCAGTTACTAAAAAGGCCACAATTAATAGCAGATAAAATACTTTGAACTTTTTAAACATATTTAGCTCCTTTAATTAATTTTTTTATATGCATCTATTTTCACTGATAACAGGTGGAAAAGCAAGTTAATTCTAGTATAATTGTAAATAATTTCCTGGAATATTTCTCAAAAGCCAAAAGAAGGAAAGAGCCATCTCATGGCGTATATGTAAAAATATAGCAGTATTATTCTTGCAAAATATTACTTATATTAAAGGGGGTATGAATTTGAGTAAGGTCGTTGTCTTAGGAACTCTAGATACTAAAGGGCAAGAATTTAAGTTTATTAAGGATGTTGTAGAAAGCGTTGGAGTAGAGACCATTGTTATCAATGCTGGTGTAAAAGGAAAACCAAGTTTTGAGCCAAGTATTCCTAATACTGAGGTGGCCCGGGCTGGAGGAAGAACTCTTGAAGAATTGATAAAGGAAAATGACCGTGGCCAAGCAATTGATGTGATGATGCGAGGTGCTGCCAAGATTGTCCTGGAACTTTTTGAAAAGGGTGAGCTAGGAGGCATAATTAGCTTAGGCGGCTCTGCCGGTACCACTATTGGTACTTATGCTATGCGGGCTTTACCTGTTGGAGTACCTAAGATTATGGTTAGTACTGTTGCCTCAGGAGATACCCGTCCCTATGTAGATGTAAAAGATGTCACCATGATGTATTCTGTTATTGATATTTCTGGCATCAATAGCCTTTCTAGCCAAATCCTTGCCAATGCAGCTTTTGGTATTGCTGGAATGGTTAAAGGGAAAACTCCTAAATTAGGGGAAGAAAAAACTCTAATCGGTGCAACAATGTTTGGAGTAACCACCCCCTGCGTTACAAAAGCTCGAGAATATTTAGAAGAACAAGGCTATGAAGTTTTAGTATTTCATGCCACTGGAACCGGTGGCAAAGCTATGGAAAGCCTAATTGAAGCTGGATATATTAAAGGAGTTTTAGATGTAACTACTACTGAATGGTGTGACCAACTTGTTGGCGGAGTTTTTAGTGCAGGAGAAACCAGACTAGAAGCTGCCGCTAAAGCAGGTATACCCCAAGTGGTATCTACTGGCGCCTTAGATATGGTTAACTTTGGCCCAATGGATACCGTACCTGCCCAATTTAAAGGTAGAAAGCTTTATAAACATAACCCAACAGTAACCTTAATGCGTACCACAGTAGAAGAAAATAGGGAATTAGGAAAAATTATCGCTAGTAAATTAAATATGAGTCAAGGACCTACCACATTATTCCTGCCCCTGAAAGGAGTTTCTCTAATTGATATAGAAGGTCAACCTTTCTATGGTCCCGAAGAAGATGCAGCCCTTTTTGAAGAACTTCGTAAGGGTATCGATAAAGAAAAAGTTGAATTAATTGAAATGGATACAGATATAAATGACGAAGAGTTTGCCCTAGCCATGGCTAAAAAACTTATTTCGATGCTAGAGAATAATTAATAATTATTATTTAAAGGAGTTGATTGAAATGGCAATCGCCCGGGAGATAATTTTACAAAGAATAAAAGACCAAGTTAAAGCAGGCCGCGCTATAGTAGGCGCAGGTGCCGGAACAGGTATTTCCGCTAAAAGTGCTGAGAACGGCGGAGTAGATTTAATGATAATTTATAATTCCGGTCGTTATAGAATGGCTGGAAGAGGTTCTTTAGCAGGTTTAATGCCTTTTGGAGATGCCAATGCTATTGTGGTTGAAATGGCTAGTGAAGTATTGCCTATAGTTAAAAATACGCCTGTTTTAGCAGGGGTATGTGGTACAGATCCTTTTAGATTAATGGATGTTTTCTTAAAACAGCTTAAGGAAATTGGTTTTTCAGGTGTACAAAACTTTCCCACTGTGGGTTTAATAGATGGAGTTTTTCGAGAAAACTTAGAAGAAACAGGAATGGGCTATGATTTGGAAGTTGAAATGATTAGAAAGGCCCATGAACTTGACTTATTAACTACCCCCTATGTATTTAATACAGAAGATGCCGAAAAGATGGCTAGAGCAGGAGCAGATATTTTAGTTGCACATATGGGGTTAACTACCAAAGGTACTATAGGAGCCAAAACAGCCCTTACTTTAGAAGAATGTGTAACTAGAATTCAAGCAATTCATGATGCAGGTAAAGCTATTAATCCTGATATTATGGTCATCTGCCATGGAGGACCTATTGCCGAACCCCAAGATGCTCAGTATATCTTAGATAATACAGAAGGGGTAATTGGTTTCTTTGGTGCATCAAGTATTGAAAGACTTCCAACTGAAGTTGCTATCAAAAACCAAGTGGTTGAGTTTAAAAATATGAAGCTATAGTATTTTAAAAGGCGAGGAAATTTTTCCTCGCCTTTTATCTTAAATTCCCATTATCAAAGGTAAGTGGATAGGGTTCTGATAATATTTCTATGTCACCTTTTCCCTTAGCTTCCTCTAACATACTTAAAGAAATTTCTATTTCATCTAGGTGTAAGGTGTCTTTTATTCTAACTAACCGACACTTGTTAAAGTCTAAAATATTGCAGGTTTTTATAGCCGCCTTTATTGCATATCTATCGTTTTCTAAGATTGTGGGAATCTTTGTTGGACCGCATACTGTAGAGGTGAGGCCATTTATGTAGGTTTTCTCTAGATTAATTTTATTTATTAGGCGTCTGGTGGTAAAATCTGCGGTACCAATTCCATTAGCGTTTCCTTCTGTTTCCCGGGTTAAATCTAAAACAACTATTTTGTTAATTTCAGG
>JAAZJU010000095.1 GCA_012800195.1 Clostridia bacterium | reverse complement strand
GTTTACCTAGTTTTATTTGCAACTTTGATGATGATTATAGGAGGAAGCGTTTCAGCTTTTATGTCAGCTGCAGATATAGTAGCTCCTGCACCTTATCACCAGACTTTTGAGGATTATAAGCGCTGGGAAGGAACTCCAAGTAAGAATGAAAATGGTGAGGAAATTGCTCCTCTTTCTGAAGAAGAGTTAAGAGAAAACTATAATGCAATGGTTACCTCTTATAAAGAAATGCAAGTAGAAAGAGCTAAAAATACTTTGATTAAGAGTTTAGGCTGGATTGTAATCCCATTACCTATCTTCCTATTTTTCCAACGCCTTGTACCTAAGAAAGAAAAAGCATAAATTTTTACCTAATTATTAGAAAAAGGATTTTAGCTTTAATAATGGAAATTATTTATAGAAAGGCTTATTAGCTTTTCTGGTAATAAAGATAAAGGAGGAGATAAAAAGTTGCGTAATTTAAAAAAGGCATTAAGTGTTTTAGTGATTAGTCTATTGGCAATTTCTTTAGTAGTACCAGCGGCTGCAGCCAATGAACAGGTGAGCTTAGTGTTTAATGGGCAGGAGTACAAAGCAGATCTGTATATTGAAAATGGAGTTAGCTACATATACGCTGCTGCACTTTCCAAAATACCAGGTCTAGAAATTGAGAACAAAGATTATGTACCCCTACGCAGTGTATTTGAAGCTCAAAAAGGTGAAGTAAAATGGGATGGCAGTAAGAACCAGATAAATATTTCATGGCGGGAAAAACAAGATGAATGGACTGTGAATGACCTTTTGCTTCAATCAACTATTAAAATGCAAGAATTAAACACTTATAAAATGCAAGGCGAAGCTGTTATGAACATGGTGATAGACGGCGCCAATGCAGAGGAGATCCCAGCAATTCCAGAAACTTCAACTTACCTAGAGGCTGTATATCAGCAAGAGCCATTGGCCATGTATATGCTACAAACTGTTAAGCTTCCTCTAGAGGATATGGATTTAACAGAGGAAGAAATGGCTTTAATAGGTCAAAATGCGATGACTACAGAAATGGTATGGAAAGACAATGCAATTTATCAAAAGATGCCACCTTTTGAACAATGGATAGTTCAAGATTTAGCTGAGTTGGGGATGATGGATCAATTGACAAACCTTATGCAGGTTACCCCCCAACAATCTTTAGAAATGATGAATGAATTTGGGGTTATTAATGTTTTTGGGGAAGATAAGGTTATTGATGGCGAGGAATATTATGTAGTAAGGACTTTTGTAGATAGTGAAATCTTTAAAAAATTATTGGACGAAATGTTAGAAGAATATAATCTAATGGAGTTAATAGCTAGCACTCAACCACTTCCTCAAGATGAAGAGATAGACATGGAACAGATTATGGCAGAAGCTGAAGAAATAATTAAGCAAATGTTTGCTAATATGGAGTTAAACTATTATATCGATAGCTTAATCCACAAAGAAAGTTTATTAACAGAGCACATGACTATTGATTTAGATATGAAATTTGAGCTAGATGAGAAAATAGTTCCAGAAGGACCAGTTAGTTTAGCCATGAACATGTTTGGAGACTTTAAAATGTTCGATTTTGGTGAAGAAATTCAGCTTCCAGATGTAAGTGATGCTATTACTCAGCAAGAATTCTTACAACAATTGCAAGATATGATGGGAGCAGAAGAAGTTATGATGGAAGAATAATAGTCTTAGGGGCAGGGTTTTAGCCCTGTCCTTTTGATTCCTGGGAGTGAAACGCTCCTTTAAGCCCAATCCATGGCAAAAAGCTATATTTCTCCTTCGACAAAATAGTAATGAGGATGAGGAAAAAACTTTGCATAGGTGAGGAGAATTATGGAAACAAAAAAGACTTCGATTATTAAAACAGTTGTATTAACAAGTGCCTCATTTGCCGGATATAACATTGGCTCCGGTTTTGCAACAGGAATAGAGGCACTACAGTTTTTTGGTTCCTGGGAAGCAAAAAGCGCCTTCATGGGGATTGTAATAGCATTTATTGTAGCAATGGTGGTACTTTGTGCAGTTTATATAACAGGATTTGAACAGAGGTTTGATGATAATAAGAAAGTTTACAGGTACTTCTGTGGGAACCGCATAGGTTTAGTATTTGATTATTACATATATGTCAGTATGATTCTCGTTACCCTCACAATGATGAGTGGAGCTGGAGCTACCATCAATCAGTATAGCGGTCTTCCCACTTATGTAGGCTCCGCCATCATGGGGGTGCTTTGCATTATTACCTCTCTACTTGGTTTGGACAAGCTTCGGAAAACCCTTGGCTCTATGTGCATTTTTATAGTAGCGTTTGTCTTTCTTTGCGGAATTTATGTTGCAGTTACCTCTGAAATCAGTATGGTGATTGGCTCTGCAAATGTGGAAACCTATGTGGCACGGGGAGAAATCCTCAGAGCGAGCGCTTTTGGAATCAGAGATCCATATTTAAGCGGAGTTGCTTCAGCAGGTCTTCTTATAAGCTCAGGATTTGCTTGGGCATCAGCTACAGGAGCATTATGTACAAACCGTAAAGAGGCAGTTTGGTCAGGAGTTTTTTCGTCACTATTTTTCTATGGCTCAATGGCAGTGGTGGTTTACCTGCTACTGGTAGCCATGGACCATGTAGCAGGTAAAGAAGTTCCTATGCTTGCTGTAATCCAGTATTATCTTCCAGTGCTTTCGTCAGCTTACTCGGCAATTATTATTCTTGCTATCTACTCCACTATATCGGGAAGGCTTTTTCTTATTGGTGAAAGATACGGACGAGGAAACAAAAAACTAGCCCTTGCTATCGTAACGGGAATAACTGTGTTTGCTGCTCTAGGAGCTTCATTTATTCCCTTCAGTAAGATCTCAAACTTCATGTTTTCCATATGTGGTGCTGTAGGGATAATTTTAGGTATTATTGTTGTAGTGAAATTTTCTCTAACTAGAGTCAGGTAATCCTTGAGGCATCTGATTTTTTTCTTTTACGGCTTAATCTATACTTACAGCAATATGAAAGGAGGGATTAAGCTATGCCTTTTAGTATCGTCAGGCAAGATATCACAAAAATGAAAGTTGACGCTATTGTGAACGCCGCAAACACCGAATTGCAAAGGGGTGGTGGGGTTTGTGGGGCTATTTTTAAGGCTGCAGGAGCGGCAGAGCTACAAGCAGCCTGTGATAAACTCGCCCCTATAAAGACGGGAGAGGCGGTTATTACACCAGGATTTGCCCTGCCTGCTAAGTTTGTCATCCACACAGTTGGTCCTATTTACCGGCAGTGGAGCAAAGAAGAAAATGAAAAATTACTCTGGGCAGCCTATACCAATTCGCTAAAACGAGCCCTTGAAAACAATTGCAAAAGCATTGCCTTTCCTCTTATTTCTAGTGGGATATATGGCTATCCAAAGGATGAAGCTTTGCAAGTGGCAACTAAGGCCATAAGGGATTTCCTTACAAAACATGATCTGGATGTTTATCTGGCCATCTTCGATAAGGATGCCTTTCTAGTCAGTGAGAAGTTACTTGGTGAAGTGGAAAGTTATATTGACCAGCATTATGTTGAAAGACAGGAAACCAGGGAGCGGAAACTCCTTGATGTAGAGCGTGAATTTTTGCATGTGGATGAAGAAGTTGATAAATATAATGAGCATCTTTTGGCAAATGCGCAAAGTTTCATTATGGATGGGTCTAAGCCTATTGAGGATTTGGTTGCGAATCTTGACGAGCCATTTTCAGAGTTCCTCTTACGCTTAATAGATGCTAAGGAAATGACAGATGTTGAAGTTTATAAACGTGCTAATCTGGATCGCAAATTATTTTCCAAGATTAGGACAGGCAAAGGCTATATGCCAAGTAAGCGCACGGCCATTGCCTTAGCTGTAGCACTGGAATTATCGCTTGCAGAAACTGATGAGCTTTTGAAGAGGGCGGGCT
>JAAZJU010000094.1 GCA_012800195.1 Clostridia bacterium | reverse complement strand
GATTAGCTAACATGGTAATGCTTTTATTTTTCTTGAGATTGAAGATTGGTCATATCGATGGTCGTAAAATGTTAGTTTCCTTTGGGAAAACTCTTTTTGCTTCCTTAATTATGGGTTTAGTGGTTTATTTCTGCTCCTATCTAATAGAAGATAATCTCGATATTCAGTACAAGAACATTCAAATAATTCAAGTTATTGTTCCTGTGATAGTAGGTATTATGGTTTATGGTTCTATGGCCTGGTTGATGAGGATGGAAGAGGCCCAAATGGCTATGGGGATTCTGATGCGGAAATTGAAAAGGAAAAGGAAAAGAAATGAATAAGTGAGCAAGTGGGCGAGTGAGCGAGCAAGACCCGTTCTACAGTGCTACAGTTCTACGGCTCGAATCTCATTGCGACCCGGCACTTAATTAGTTATGGGCTACCCTCTGTTCTTAATTAAGTGCCGGGGAAGCAATCTCAGCCTTTTTCTTACCCACTAACACACTTACACACTGTGATGCTAGTATAGAAATGTGGACACATTAAGTTAAACACCTTAAAATAGAACCAATTGAAAGGGTGTGTCCGCATGAATAATGGTAAAAGATATAACTCTGACTTTAAAGAAATGATTGTAGACCTTTGTAATTCTGGTAGTAAAAATATTACCGAGATTGAGCGCGAATATGGTGTAACAAGAAGTACCATTTATAGATGGATTAAAGAAACTACTGTAATTGAAATAGATGAAAACAGCAGTATTACCACAAAAGATGCAAAACAAATGAATAAAGAGATTGCTCGTTTAAAGGAAGAAATAGAAATACTAAAAAAGGCTTTAACCATATTCGCGAAAAAATAACAGAAAACGAATTAACTGATTTCATTACAAATAATAAAGCAGAACATGATATAAAAGTGCTTTGTCAAGTGTTAGGAATGCATCGCAGCACTTATTATAATCGTGTAACCCGTAATAAATCTAAAAGGGAAATTGAAAATCAAAAATTATCTCAGGAAATTCTAGATATTTATTATGATAACAAAAGACGCTATGGAGCTCCTAAAATTAGAGAAAAATTAAAAGCAAAAGGTTGGAATGTTAGTATAAAAAGAGTCCAAAGAATAATGAAAAAACTAGGCATTAGATCAATAGTTGTTAGAAAATATCATCCTCAGCCTTCGAAATCAAAAAAACCTATAGCAGGGGATAACTTATTAGAACAAGATTTTTCTACAACTTCAATAAATCAAAAATGGGTTACCGATATAACTTATATTCATACTATCAAAGATAGTTGGTGCTACTTAGCCTCAATTTTAGATCTTCATACTAGAAAAATCATAGGTTATGCGTTTTCAAAAAGTATAGATACAGACTTAACAATAAAGGCGCTTGAGAATGCCTATAATAACCAAAAGCCCCAAAAACCACTTATTATTCATTCTGATCAGGGGACCCAGTATACCAGCATAGATTATAGGAACAAGATTAAAACATTAAAGTTAATACCATCTTATAGTAGCAAGGGTAATCCCTACGAGAATGCTTGTATAGAATCTTTTCATTCAATACTAAAAAAAGAAGAAGTAAACTATCGAAAATATCAAGATTTCCAAGAAGCTAAAATGGCGATCTTTGAATTTATTGAAAGCTGGTATAACCGAAAAAGAATACACAGTGCCATAAATTACACGACTCCTCAAGAATATGAAAACCAGCTTAAACAATGTAATTAGTGTTTGGCAAAGCGAACTATTTACATTGAGGGTGGGCATGATAAGCTAGATAACTGCTATGCCCTTCTTTATCAGGTATGCCTCAAGGGCAAAAATTCATGCCCACAGAGGCTCAATGTCAATAGCAAACACGACAACCAAGCACCTAGTTTTGTTTAGCTTTTTGTGTCTAAAATATTGACTTAAGTCCACTGCCATGCAGAATAGCCTATGAGACGTCACACTGTCATTCAGAATAGCTTATAAGCCATCACACTAACACACTGACAGCTAAAATATTGCTTTTACAGCATCCCTTACATTTGTTATAATTGATTCTAATGTTTTTTAGAGTTGTTTTACCTTTGCTAGTTTAAAAGGAGGAGCTTGAGTGAATCAAGAAAGGATTAGAAATTTTTGTATTATTGCTCATATTGACCATGGTAAGTCTACCCTGGCCGATAGACTTTTAGAATATACGGGGACATTAACGCAAAGAGAACTGCAAGAACAGGTTCTTGATTCCATGGACCTTGAAAGGGAACGAGGCATTACTATTAAATTAAAAGCAGTAAGAATGCCCTATCGGGATCAAGAAGGTAATGAATATATTTTTAACTTAATTGATACCCCAGGACATGTGGATTTTACCTATGAAGTTTCTCGTAGTTTGGCTGCCTGTGAAGGGGCCATCTTGGTGGTTGATGCAGCACAAGGTATTGAAGCTCAAACCTTAGCCAATGTTTATCTAGCTTTGGAACATGATCTGGAAATAATACCAGTAATAAATAAAATAGATTTACCAGGTGCAGAGCCAGAAAGGGTTAAACAAGAAATTGAAGATGTTATTGGCTTAGATGCCAGCGAGGCTATTCTTTGCTCTGCCAAGGATGGGATAGGAATACCGGAAATTTTAGAGGCTGTCCTCCATAAGGTACCCCATCCCGTTGGCGATAAAGAGGAACCACTACAAGCCTTAATATTTGATTCCCATTATGATCCCTATCGGGGGGCTATCTCCTATATAAGAGTTGTTAACGGTGTACTAAAAAAGGGCATGGAAATAAAAATGATGTCTACAGGGAAGGTTTTTGAAGTCAATGAAGTAGGAGTATTTGCACCAGCCATGACCCTAGTAGATGAGTTACAGCCAGGAGAGGTAGGTTTTGTAGCGGCTAGTATTAAAAATGTTAAGGATACCCAGGTAGGGGATACTATTACCAGTGCTCAAAATTCGGCTTTAGCTCCTTTGCCAGGATATCGGCAGGTTGTTCCTATGGTATTCTGTGGTTTATATCCAGTAGAAACCTCGGAATATACAGATTTAAGGGATGCCCTTGAAAAGTTAAAATTAAATGATTCTTCTCTAGTTTATGAACCTGAGACCTCTATTGCTCTAGGTTTCGGATTTAGATGCGGTTTCTTGGGTCTCTTACATATGGAGATTATCCAGGAAAGAATAGAGAGGGAATTCAATATAAGTTTAATAACCACTGCACCTAGTGTGGTTTATAAGGTAACACAAACTGATGGAACAGTCATCAAGGTAGATAACCCTGCCAATTTACCTGAAAGGACCAAAATAGAAAAGCTTGAAGAACCCTATGTTACTGCAACCATAATGGTCCCTTCTGATTTTGTAGGGGCGGTGATGGAGTTAGCTCAAGAACGCCGGGGAGAATTTGTTACTATGGAATATTTGGCAGAAACAAGGGTAATGCTCAAATACAATCTTCCCCTAAGTGAAATAGTTTTTGATTTCTTTGATCAACTTAAAACTAGGACTAAAGGTTATGCATCCTTAGATTATGAGATGTCTGGATATCAAGAATCCGATTTAGTTAAACTAGATATTTTGGTCAATAATGAGCCTGTAGATGCTCTATCTTGTATTGTTCATAAAGATAAGGCCTATACTCGCGGAAGAGCTTTGGTTCAAAAATTAAGAAGTCTCATACCTAGACAAATGTTTGAAGTACCTATTCAAGCAGCTATTGGAAATAAGATTATTGCTCGAGAAAGCGTTAAAGCTTTAAGGAAAAATGTTATCGATAAATGTTATGGCGGTGACATAACTCGGAAAAGAAAGCTTTTAGAGAAACAAAAGGAAGGTAAGAAACGAATGAAGCAAGTGGGGAGTGTAGAAATACCCCAAGAGGCCTTTTTGGCAGTTTTAAGTATAGATGATTAGAGTGATAAAAATGATTGAAGCTTTATATGTACACATACCCTTTTGTAAAACAAAATGTCACTATTGTGATTTTATCAGTTATCCATATTTTGATGACGATTTAAAAACTAGGTATGTGGAAGCATTAAAAAAAGAATGCATTATTATAGAAAATAAGCTCAAAGAGGATATTAAGCTTAAATCTATCTTTCTTGGAGGAGGAACGCCCACTTGTCTTTCAAGTGGGCTTCTTTTAGATTTACTTCTTTTTATCAAGGATTTTTTCCCTTTACAGTCTCAAACCGAAATAACCGTGGAAGCCAATCCCAATACCTTAGATGAAAACAAGGTAGACCTTCTTCTTAGGGGCGGAGTAAACAGAGTATCTTTGGGAGTCCAATCCTTTAATCAAAGATTACTGCAAAATGTTGGAAGGGAACAAGATATAGAAAGCATATATTATAGTGTAGAACTACTGCGTAAGAAGGGTCTTAAGAATTTAAACCTAGATTTAATGTATGGCTTGCCTGGACAAAACATAGAGCACTGGGAAGAAACCCTACGATCAGCAATTAACCTTAATCCTGAGCATGTTTCTGCTTATCAGCTTAAAATTGAAGAAAACACACCTTTAGGGGAAAAGTTATTGGGAGGAGAAATTAAGGAATTTGATGATGAAAAGGCTTTAGAAATGTACAAGGCTACTAGAAGAATTCTAGGGGAAAATGGTTATCAACAATATGAAGTATCCAATTATGCTAAGGTAGGTTTTGAGTCTGTACATAATAAAGTTTATTGGCTAAGTGAGCCTTATTTATCCTTAGGAGCTGGGGCTCATTCCTATTTACCACCTAGTAGAATAGAAAACTTAGGAGATGTAAAAGGATATATTACTAATTTAGAGGCTAATAACTTGCCTCCACGGGAAGAGGAATTTCAAGATACCAAAACTTCTATGTCAGAATTCGTTTTTATGGGATTAAGGATGCTAGAGGGAATAGAATTGGCAAGATTCCAGGCTTACTTTCATAAAAGACTAGAGGATGTATTTCCTCGAGCCTTAGAAAAATGTTTAAGATGGGGATTAATCCAAATTGATAAAGGGCATCTTAGATTAACGGACGAGGGCCTATATTTAGGCAATTTAGTTTTTCAAGAATTTCTGCTAGATTAGAAAATGCTGTAAAGCAATTGACAACTAAGGCTAGTAATGATATTTTTTAATTAGAATTAGCACTCGTTGAATGAGAGTGCTAACAAGCGAGGTGAAAACCATGGAACTTGATATCCGTAAAAAGAAAATTTTAGCCGCAATAGTGAGGGACTTTATTGAAACTGCTGAACCAGTAGGATCCCGCACTATTTCTAGAAAATATGATTTAAAGGTTAGTCCCGCTACTATTCGGAACGAAATGGCTGATTTAGAGGAGATGGGCCTTCTTGAACAACCCTATACCTCTGCAGGTCGGATTCCTTCTAATTTAGGCTATAGGTATTATGTGGACTATCTGATGGAAAAGGTTGCTTTAAACAATGAGGTAAAATCAATAATCCATGGTAACATTCATTCCAAAATTAGAGAATTAGAAGAGCTAATCCAAGAAACTACTAAAACCCTTTCGCAGATAACCAACTATACGTCATTAGTTTTAGCACCCCAAATGAGTATGGGTATGATTCAAATGGTGCAGTTATTATTAATTGAACCTGGCAAAGCTCTAGTGGTCATAATAACGGATACGGGACAGATTGAAAATCGGATTCTAGATATCCCAGAAGGGTTTACTAAAGCTGATTTAGATCTTATTTCTTCAGTTCTTAATGTAAGACTTAAAAAATCAAACATCCATAAATGGGATAAATGCATTTTAAGTGATATATATTCTCAGTTAGTCAAGCAACAGAAGGTTCTATCAACAGTGATAGATTTACTAACTTCGATCTATTGGGAGGAAGGAGAAGATAAAGTCTACCTTGGGGGAGCTTTAAATATACTTAATCAACCAGAATTTAAAGATATAACTAAGGTCAAAAGACTTTTTCAGCTTCTTGAAAAGGAAGATGTTATTCGTAATGTTTTACAGGATGCGGAGGAGGATGGAGTAACTGTCCGTATAGGTGATGAAAACAAATATGAGGGTATTCAAGAGTGTAGCGTAATAACTGCAACTTACAAGCTTGATGGGAAAGTCTTAGGTACTATTGGTGTATTAGGACCAACTCGGATGCAGTACCCTCATGCAGTGGCTATAGTGGAGTTTCTGACTCAAACCTTAACCGCTACACTGAAGAAAAAAATTGAGGATATATAGGCGATAATCTAGGAGGTAATACCTTGGTAAAACAAGTGGCAAATAAAAATGAGGCAGAGGGAAGCTCTACTGCACTTGAAATGAATGTTAATGCTATCAAAGCTGTGGCTGGAGCAGTTCAGGGTACTATTGGGCCTAAAGGATTAGATACCATGTTGGTGGATCAGTTTGGTGATGTAGTTATTACCAATGATGGTCTGACAATTTTAAACCTAATGGAAGTAAATCATCCAGCAGCTAAAATGCTAATCAATATTGCTAAGGCTCAACAGGAAGAGGTTGGCGATGGTACAACGACTGCCACCATAATGGCTGGAGAGCTGGTTAACGAAGGATTAAACCAAGTTCGCCAGGGAGTACCCGTTGCTAAGGTTATTGAGGGTCTAAGAAAGGGTAGCAAAAAAACTTTAGAATTGATAAAAGAAAACTCTAGACAAATTCAGGGTCTAAATGACCCTGTCTTACATAAGATTGCTCTAGTGGCAGGTAGAGAATATGAGGACATTGCCAATTTGGTTGTGGAAGCAGCCCAAATGGTCGGCAAAGAAAAACTAGAGGAACCCTCTTTTAAATTGGCTGATACAATTAAGGCCATAGAAGGGGCTGAAAACCAAGTTTTTCTAGGGGTTATCCTTAATAGAGAAAGAATTAATAAACAGATGCCCAAATCCTTTGAGGATAATGTAAAAATACTAATTATTGATGATGCTTTAGAGCCAGAGGAAATAGAGGATGAAGCCTTAGCCACTGAGGCTGGTTTCAATAAGTATCTACAGATTAGAGAAGAATTTAAGAACAATATCTTTAAAATTATAGATTTGGGAGTAAATGTAGTTTTAGTTGACCGAGGTGTAGATGATTTAGCCGAGGAAATTCTTCATGATGCGGGGATAATGGTAGTTTCCAGGGTCGCCCATAGGGAATTAAATAATGCAGCAGAACATACTGGAGCCAAAATGATCAAAAGAACGGGGCTAAAGAAAAGCCTCCAAGATATCGAAAAAAATATTGGATTTGCCCAAAAGGTTTACGAGGACGAAAAACTAGAACATATTAGAATTTTAAAGGGCAAAGGGAAACCTATTGCTACCATAATTGTCAGTGCCTCCACTAAGGAAGTAGTGGGAGAGAGAGAACGAATAGCTAAAGATGCAGCCTCAGCAGTACAGGCCAGTGTTAGAGGGGGGTATGTACCTGGAGGTGGATCTATAGAATTAGCTTTAGCTAGGGATATGGAACAATTACAAAAGGATATGAAAGGTATGGGAGCCTTTGGGGTAAAATGTGTTGTGGCAGCATTAAAGCGTCCATTTTTGCAGATTGTTGCTAATGCAGGTTTCAACCCCTTAGAAAAATTAGGGGATGTTACCCAGGCTCAAGTAGAGCAAAAAATCAACTCTCTTGCTATTGATTGCGAGGGAGGGCAAGTAACAGATATGTTAGAAATTGGAGTAGTTGATCCTACTTTAGTAAAGATGCATGCTCTTAAGGCAGCTAGTGAAGTAGCTGAGGCTATACTCCGTATAGATACTATTATAAGAAAGAAGGAAACTAGAGAGATTACCGAGACAAATTGAAAAATACAGAAGAAATAACAGGTGGTGAAGAAATTGGAAGCAAAGGAAAACCAAGAAATCCTTGAAAAAAACCAAACAGAAGCCCAGGAGGAAATAAAGGAAACTAATGAGACCCAACAATCTCCTGAAGCTAATGAAAAAATTGAGGAAATGCAAAAAGAAATAGAAGAAATAAATCAAAGAATGTTAAGGATATCTGCGGATTTTGATAATTTCCGCAAACGTACTCGTCTAGAAAAGGAAGAGTTAGCTAAATATGCCAATGCTGAGTTAATAACTGAACTATTACCTGTAATAGATAATTTTCAAAGGGCTTTGGATGTCAAAGAGCCTAGCACAGAAGTAAAAAACTTTCTTACAGGCTTTGAAATGATTTTTAAACAATTAAATGAAGTCCTGAAAGGAGCAGGCCTTGAGACTATCGATTGTGTAGGTAAGATTTTTGACCCTCAAAAACATGATGGGGTTATGCAGGTGGAAGATGACAGCGTTGAAGATAACACAATAATAGAAGAGCTCCGTACAGGTTATATGTTTAAGGATAAGGTCATTAGACCCAGTATGGTAAAAGTAGCGAAAAATAACTAATCTAATGCTTTAAGGATTTTTATGGATGACAGTGGGCGAGTAATCGAGTGGGCGAGAGATATAGGTTTTTTCCCGCTCATGGAATATTCGCACCCACGGAAAGTCGATCTTATAATATAACTATAAAAACTAGGAGGTAAAAATAGATGAGCAAAGTAATAGGTATTGATTTAGGGACAACAAATTCCTGTGTAGCTGTTATGGAGGGCGGTGAAGCTGTAGTTATTCCTAATGCCGAAGGGAATAGAACTACACCCTCGGTAGTAGGGTTCTCCAAAACAGGGGAGCGTTTGGTGGGGCAAGTTGCTAAACGCCAAGCAGTTACAAATCCAGATAATACGGTAGGTTCCATTAAAAGACATATGGGTACTGACTATAAGGTAAATATTGATGGTAAAAGTTATACTCCCCAAGAGATTTCAGCTATGGTTTTACAAAAACTAAAGACGGATGCAGAAAGCTATCTAGGGGAAAAGGTTACTAAGGCAGTAATTACTGTTCCAGCTTACTTTACTGACAGTCAGCGTCAAGCTACAAAGGATGCAGGTAAGATAGCTGGCCTTGAGGTTCTTAGAATTATCAATGAACCTACAGCTGCTTCCTTGGCTTATGGTTTAGATAAAGAACAAGATCATACTATCCTTGTTTATGACTTAGGTGGCGGAACCTTTGACGTTTCCATACTTGAATTAGGGGATGGAGTTTTCGAGGTTAAAGCTACTAGCGGTAATAACAAGTTAGGTGGCGATGATTTCGATGATAGAATTATTGAGTGGATGGTTAGTGAATTCAAGAAAACCACAGGGGTTGATTTAGCCAAAGATAAGATGGCAGCCCAAAGATTAAAAGAAGCCGCAGAAAAGGCAAAACACGAGTTATCATCAGTAACTTCCACCAATATTAACTTACCTTTTATTACTGCTACTGCTGAAGGGCCCCAACATTTAGATTTAAACTTAACCAGGGCTAAATTCGATGAACTTACAGCAGATCTAGTAGAGAAAACTATGGGACCAACTAGACAGGCCCTTTCTGATGCTGGTTTATCTCCTCAGGATATTGATAGAGTTGTTTTAGTAGGTGGCTCAACCCGTATCCCTGCTGTGCAAGAAGCTATTAAAAAGGTAATAGGTAAAGAACCCCATAAAGGTATTAATCCTGATGAATGTGTGGCTCTTGGAGCAGCTATCCAAGCAGGGGTATTGGCAGGGGAAGTTAAAGATGTTCTATTGCTTGATGTTACTCCCCTATCTTTAGGTATTGAAACCCTAGGAGGAGTCTTTACTAAATTGATTGAAAGGAACACTACAATTCCTACTTCTAAGAGCCAGATTTTTTCCACTGCTAGTGATAATCAGACTTCTGTGGACATCCATGTTTTACAAGGGGAAAGGGAGATGGCAGCTTACAATAAGACTTTGGGACGCTTCCAATTATCAGGAATTCCTCCTGCTCCAAGAGGGGTGCCACAAATCGAGGTTAAGTTTGATATTGATGCCAACGGCATAGTTAATGTTTCAGCTAAGGATTTAGGAACTGGTAAAGAGCAAAATATAACAATTCAATCTTCTAGTGGTCTATCTGATGAAGAAATTGAGAAAATGGTAAAGGAAGCCGAGGCTAATGCTGAAGCTGATAGAAAACACAAAGAAGAGGTTGAAATAAGAAACCAAGCAGATTCTCTTGTTTATCAAACAGAAAAGAGCCTAAAAGAAATGGGAGATAAAATCGAGGCTCAGGAAAAGGAAAAAATAGAAAAAGCCGTAGCAGAATTAAAAACTGCTTTAGAAGGAAAAGATACAGCCAATATTAAAGCCAAATCAGAGGCTTTAACAGAGGAACTTTACAAAATAACTTCAAAGATGTACCAGCAGGCTAATCCTCAAGGTCAAGGACCAGCTAGCGATGAACAGGCTCCTCAGGATGATAATGTAGTTGATGCCGAATACGAAGAAATCAAGGACGATGAACAAAAATAAATAAGCAAAAAGATGTGACCTAGTGAATTGTCACTAGGTCACATTAGTGATTATAAAGTATATAATGTTCTGAGAAATAGCAGATAGTAACCAAGAACTAAAGAGGAGGTGAACCCGGGATTGGCTAAAAGAGACTATTATGAAATATTAGGAGTAAAGAAGGATGCCAGTGAAGCCGAGATAAAGAAAGCGTATCGCAAGCTAGCCCGGCAATATCACCCAGATGTGAACCCAGGAGATAAAGAGGCGGAAAATAAATTTAAAGAAGTAACAGAGGCCTATGAGGTTCTATCTGATGAAGGAAAGCGTGCTCAATATGATCAATTTGGTCATAGTGCCTTTGAAAATGGTGGTTTTGGTGGAGCACAAGATTTTGGTGGTTTTAGTGATATTTTTGATATGTTTTTCGGAGGCGGAGGCTTCGGTCAGGACAATCGTAGACGCCCCCGAAAAGGCGCTGATCTACGCTATAACCTAACCATCGAATTTACTGAAGCAGCCTTTGGTACTGAAAAGACTATTGAGATACCTAAGTGGGATGATTGTAATGAATGCCAAGGCACAGGGGCTGAGAAGGGGACCCATCCCGAAACCTGTCCAAAGTGTAATGGCACAGGTCAATTTGTTTCAACTCAGCGAACTGCTTTTGGTCAGTTTCAGACAGTTCGTACTTGTCCTGAATGTAAAGGGGAAGGGGAAATTATAAAAAACCGTTGCCATAAATGTAAAGGACGAGGGAAGGTTAGAAAAACTAAGAAAATAAATGTAAAAATCCCTGCGGGAGTAAATGATGGAACTCGTTTAAGAATGGCAGGGGATGGAGAACAGGGAGAATTAGGTGGACCACCAGGGGATCTCTATATTCTAATAAATGTCAAGCCCCATGAGATTTTTGAGCGAGAAGGTGACGACATTTACTTAGAATATCCAATTAACTTTGTTCAGGCCAGTTTAGGTGATGAAATACTTGTTCCTACTTTAGAAGGCAAGGTAAAGCTCAAGATACCCGAGGGGACTCAATCTGGAACGGTCTTTAGATTAAAGGGCAAGGGTATTGCGAATGTACAAGGTTATGGAAAAGGTGACCAGCATGTCCAGGTCAAAGTTGTTGTTCCTACAGGTCTTACCACTGAACAGAAAGATTTGCTAAATAAATTAGCTAAGACCTTTAAGGAAGGGCAGCATACCATAAATGATATGAGTAATTCTAAAGAAAAAACTTTCTTTGAAAGATTTAAAGATGCTTTCAAAGGTTAAGGGGTCCTTAAAATGACATGGTTAGAAGTTAAATTAACAACCACCCAAATTGGGGTGGAATTCATTTCCAATATATTTCATGAGTTAGGGGCTGGGGGAGTAGTAATAGAAGACCCCCAGCTTATTGCCTTATATGCTAAAAGAGGCCAATGGGATGACTATGAGTTCCCAGAAAACTTGTTTTTGCAGGAAGAGGTAGTGGTAAAGGGATATTTGCCTATGGATCAGTTCTTATTGACAAAACTTGAAAATCTAAAGAATGAAGTAGATTTATTAAAAACAAGAATTGATAATATACCAGTAAAAATAGATGTAGCTGAAGTGCAGGAGGAAGATTGGGCTAATTCTTGGAAGGCCTATTTTAAACCCGAAAAAATAGGAGAGAAAATTGTAATTAAGCCTTCTTGGGAGGAATATGAGCCCCAAGAGGAAGAGCTAGTTATTGAATTAGACCCCGGGATGGCCTTTGGCACAGGAGACCATGCTACAACAGCTCTATGTATTAAGCTCTTAGAAAAGTATATGAGAGAGAATATGGAAATAATAGATGTGGGTACAGGTAGTGGTATTTTAAGTATTTCAGCTGCTAAGCTTGGTGCAAAGGATGTCCAAGCCTTGGATTTTGATACTGTGGCTGTGGAGGTTGCTACTAGCAATGTCCAGATTAATAAATTAGAAAATATTATTAAAGTGAAACATAGCGACCTTTTTTCCCAGGCTGATGGGAAAGTGGATTTAATTGTAGCCAATATTGTTGCTGATATAATTAATAAATTAATACCCCAAGCCCACACTCATTTAAAAGCCCAGGGCATATTTATAGCTTCTGGTATTATCGATGCTAGAAAAGAGGATGTCCTTGAGACCTTCCAACAAAATAATTTTGACATAATTGAAGTTAAAGAGGATTCAGGCTGGGTAGCAATAGTGGCCCAGCTTAGGAGCTAATCTGGATGATAGTGTGATGGCTCACAGGATTCATGCAGGACAGTGTGGCGTCTAATAAGATAGATGAATGTCAGTGTGATAGCTCATAGGTTATTCTGGATGACAGTGAGTAAGTATGTAAGTTTATAAAATATTCTCCATGATAGCATTACGTCTTATAAGCAATTTTGCAGGTCGGCATTACGACTTATAAGCTAACCTGCAAGTCAGCATTATGTCTCACGGTATATTCTACATGTCAGCATTTAAGCTTACATGCTGACTTATTAGCTAGACTTATAAGCTATAATGCCGACTAACGAGCTAGACAAATAAGCCATAATGCTGACCAATCAGTTAGACCTTTGAGTCATAATGCTTACACACTCACCCACTTACCCACTCACACACTGGCCAATAAGCTAGACCTTTTAGTAAAGAAGGTGAACAATTTTGCGGCGATTTTTTGTTGCCCCTGAACAAATTAAAGAGGATCTTATTATTATAACTGGTTCTGATGCCCATCATCTTAGTCGTGTTGTCAGGGTTAAAGAGAGTGACGAGGTGCTGGTTTTTGATGGGACAGGCCTTGAATATACTGTAACTATTGAAAAAGTAGAATTAGACAGGGTTTTAGGGAGGGTAATTGCTGTTAATTCTTCTGTTAAGGACCCCATGTTTAAAGTTACTCTGGTTCAGGGTATTCCTAAAGGGGATAAGATGGATCTTATTATTCAAAAGACCACTGAATTAGGGGTAGTTAAGATTGTACCTGTCTTAACTGAAAGAACAGTGGTCAAACTAGAGGATAGTAAGAAGATTAAAAGGCAAGAAAGATGGCAGAGAATAGCTCAGGAAGCCAGTAAACAATGTCGCAGATCTACTGTTCCTGAAATAGCACCCATCCAAAATTTAAAAGAATACTTAGAGGGACTTAATGAGGGAGAACGTGGAATAGTTCTCTGGGAGGAAGAGCATTCCAGGGGCATAAAGAATATTTTAAAAAAACAACAAGGGGATAGTTTAATGGTCTTTGTAGGACCGGAAGGCGGGTTTTCCCCTGAGGAAGTTGATAGAATCAAGAAAAAAGGTATTTTAAGTGTGACCTTAGGTCAAAGAATATTGCGGACTGAGACTGCTGGACTTGTTGCACTGGCGCTTATCCAATACGAACTAGGTGATTTGGGGTGAAAAAGTGAGTAATCCTAAGGTTGCTTTTTATACATTAGGTTGTAAGGTAAATCAGAATGAAACAGAAGCTCTAGGGGCATTATTCAGGGATCATGGCTATGAGATTGTTGAATTTACTGATGTAGCAGATATTTATGTTATTAATACCTGTACAGTAACCCATTTAGGAGATCGTAAATCCCGGCAGATTATTAGGCGTGCCATTAAAACTAACCCTAACGCTCTAATGGTAGTAACAGGCTGTTATGCCCAGGCCTCTCCAGAGGAAGTAGAAAAAATCCCTGGGGTAGATTTAATAATCGGTACTAGTGATAGGGCCAGAATGATAGAAATTATCGAAGAACATAGAAAGGGCCAAAAGCCCGTAACCTATGTTCAGGACATAATGCAGGCCAAGGATTTTGAAGAACTTCCTGTAGATAAGTTAATAAATAGAACTAGAGCCTATTTAAAGGTTCAAGAGGGTTGTGAACAGTTTTGTTCTTACTGTATAATTCCCTATACTCGTGGTCCCTTGAGAAGTCGGGATATAGATAATACCATTAAAGAGGCTAATCGTTTAGTTGATGCTGGCTTTCAAGAGATTATTCTAACAGGTATTCATCTAGGAGCTTTTGGGGAGGAAAAGGGGCCCTCCAGCAAAAATTTAGCATATCTTTGTCAAGAGCTACTTGAAAAAACCAAGGTTAAAAGACTAAGAATTGGATCTATAGAGCCTACAGAGGTTACTGAACAATTAATTAATTTAATGTCTGAAAATCCTCGTTTTTGCCGTCATCTTCATATACCCTTACAAAATGGTGATGACCAAATATTAAAATTAATGAACAGACCCTACGACACTCAAAGATATAGACAAATTATCCAGAGTATTAGAGAGAAAGTTCCTGGTATTGGGATTACAACGGATATAATGGTGGGTTTCCCTGGGGAAGAGGAAAGCAATTTTAAAAATAGTTTGGCCTTTGTCAAAGAAATGGAATTTAGCGGCTTACATGTCTTTAAATATTCTCCCAGAAAGGGCACTCCTGCGGCATCCTTTGCAAATCAGGTAGCTCCTGATATTAAAGAGGAACGAAGCAAGGCTATGCAAGATCTAGGTAAACTTGGTTTCCAAAATTTTGCTCAGAAGTTTATTGGTCAAGTTTATGAGGTTTTAGTGGAGACCCCCTGGCCTCAAGGAGGTTGGGAAGGTCATACAGATAATTATTTGCGAGTAGTTTTTAAGGGTGAAAGTGAAAAAGGTACTATGGCAAAGGTTTTACTAAAAAAGGTAAAAGATAATTATATTCTGGGTCAGTTGGTTTAAAGCAGGAACTTTTCCCTTTTTTAGAGAATACACATAGGGAAGATGGGGGTGAGATTAATTAATGGCAGATTGTATTTTTTGTAAAATAGCTAATAAGGAAATCCCTGCTCAGGTAATCTATGAAGATGAACAGGTCCTAGCTTTTAACGATATTAATGCTGTAGCTCCTACTCATATCTTGGTAATTCCGAAGAAACATATTTCCGATATGAATTCTGTAGAAGAAATAGATCTTCCTCTTATCGGACATATCTTTAAGATTATCAAAAATGTAGCAAAAGAAAAAGGAATAGACAAAGAAGGCTATAGAATAGTTAATAATTGTGGGGAATTGGGCGGTCAAACTGTTGGCCATATTCATTTTCATTTATTAGGCCAAAGACAAATGAAATGGCCTCCCGGTTAAACTTGATTTAAGATATGCCTTTTAGTATAATTAAAAATGTGCAATTTTTAAGTTCCCTAGTTGGCTAATCCACTAGCGAGAATTAATGCAAGGGTTAGTAGTGGAGGGAGGGATATTAGTGGCCGAAATAAAGGTTGGAAAAAATGAAACTTTAGATAGCGCGCTTCGCAGATTTAAAAGATCCTGTCAAAAGTCAGGTGTACTTTCTGAATGTCGTAAGCGTGAGCACTATGAGAAACCTAGTGTTAGACGTAAAAAGAAATCAGAGGCAGCGAGAAAAAATAAAAGAAAATTTGGTTAGGGGGTATAAGAATGTCCCTACAAGAACGTCTGCTATCTGACATGAAGGAAGCCATGAAAGCTAAGGAAGCCGGTAAATTGAGGCTTACCGTAATTCGCATGGTTAGAGCTAGTATTAAAAATGCAGAAATAAATAACAAACGTGATTTAAATGATGAAGAGGTTCTCGAGATTTTAGCTCGGGAAGTTAAACAGCGCCGGGATGCTTTGCCTGAGTATGAAAAAGCCAATCGTCAAGATATGGTTGATAACCTAAAGGAAGAAATTAAGATTTTACAGGAGTATCTTCCTGAACAACTAACTGAAGCTGAAATAACCCAACTAGTACAAGAAGCAATAGAACAGGTTGGGGCTAATTCACCTAAGGATATGGGTAAGGTTATGGGCAATTTAATGCCCAAGGTAAAGGGTAAAGCAGATGGTAAGCTGGTTAACAAAATAGTTAAAGATTTACTAGGTTAAATAAGCAGCCTTCAGGGCTGCTTTTTAGATTGGCTTTTTAAGGGTAGTGAAATTACATTTTTCTTGTACTAATAAAATATTTTATATTTACGAAATATATTAAGATGTAAGAAATATATTAAG
>JAAZJU010000093.1 GCA_012800195.1 Clostridia bacterium | reverse complement strand
AGAAGTACAGGCCCCCATGTTGATTTTCGGATATCCTATAAAGGGAAATGGATAGACCCATTGACAGTATTAAAATAGGGAAACCAATCAAAGGAGCTGTGATAAGAGATGTTTTTTAGTAAGAAAAAACAAGAGGAAATAATTTCTTCAAATGTTGACACAATAATTGGAGCCGGAACTTTTGTTCAAGGAGATATTGTATCCCAAGGGTCAGTGAGAGTAGATGGTAGGTATAATGGAGATATAAAAATCAAAGGCGACTTAATTGTCGGAGATAAAGGATATGTAGAGGGTAGTATAGAAGCAAAAAATGTCTCTGTATCTGGTGAACTTAATGGTAATGTTCTTACTAAGGGAAAAGTAGAAATCAATGGCTCTGGCAAGGTAACTGGTGATTTAAATGTTAAGAATTTAATAATTGACGATGGTGCTATCTTTAAAGGTAATTGTGTGATGGATTTTGCTCCTCAAAACAACGCTTACAGCGCTGAGGAAGTGGCTAAATAAAAATATGGGGCTAACATTAATTTTTAATGTTAGCCCTCTTTATATATATCCAGTTTAAGACTTGAGCAATTTTATTGGCCATATTCATTACTAAGGATAAACGGGTATTTTGAAGTACTACATATTCCATAAAACCACCTACATTGACAATTCCTGAAATAGCCATATCTCCTACTGGTGGCAAATCCTTATTAACTGCAGCACCTGGTCTTAGAGGACCAGTGGCATAAGCTACATTTCCCACACTATCAACTTTCCCCAAACAGGCATCAACAGCTATAATAATAGGGTTTTTATAGGAAGCTTTAATAAAGGCCAAGGAATCTTTCATATTTATGGCGTGGACTGGCTCATCTAAAGTTCCAAAGACAAGATTATTATGTGGTTGCTTTTGTTTAAGAATATAACCCACTAATGGACCCAAGCTATCTCCTGTTGATCTGTCGGAGCCAATACAAAAGCTAATAATTGGCCTTTCCGAAGAAGGATCTAATTCTAAAATTTTCTCATTTAAAAAATTGTAACTTTGAATTTGAAATTTTTCATTTTCAATATGTATTTTTATCTTATCTGTGACCTCTGGAGTGGATTTTTTGAGAAAATTAAATTTAATAATTAATACCTCCCTAGCTATAATAATATCTGTCCAAATTTATTTTCTCTTAAAAATAAAATAATTATGCAAAAAATCCTTTCTCTCGAATAAGCATTACATTAAGAAAATTTAGCAGTTATTTTTAGGGAGCAAGGGATGATAAAAATTAATAGAAATATTAAGGTTGCACTAACTTATATTGGGGCAGTTATTGGAGCAGGCTTTGCTTCGGGACAGGAGTTAGTTAAATTCTTTGGCGTATTTCAGGAAAAGGGATTATGGGGAACCTTATTAGCGGGAATAAGCTTTGCCCTCCTGGGATCCTTAATAATTGTTATTGTCAATAAAACTAAAGTTACTAATTATGGCCAATTAGTAAAAGTATTGTTTCCTGAAAAGCTAGAAAAGATATTTGAGATATTAATTGCTTTGTTCCTATGGGTTGGTTTGGGGGTAATGTTCGTAGGTAGTATAGAGCTTTTAAAGAGCCAGTTTAATTTAGCTTTGGTGGGGGGATTTTTATTTACAGCAGGGGCTATCTATCTCTCCTTAGTCTTTGGGAGTGAGGGCCTAATGAATGTTAATACATTATTAGTACCCTTTCTTTTAATAATAGCTGTGGTCAGCAGTTTAATGTATATAAATAGTCCTCTAGAATGTTTTTCTCTAGATACAGTTCTAGGGACACTAATACCTAATTGGTGGGTGGGAAGCCTTAATTATGTAGCTTATAATATTATTTTGGCAATTGTTGTATTGGCCTCTATTGGAGAAGAAAACAAAAGAATTTCTCCAATTAGTGGCTTACTGGGAGGGCTAACCTTAGGCACTATGGCTTTTGTTATGGTTAAAGGAATGTTGCATCTCCCCCAAACTTTATTAATAACTGAAATGCCCATGTTACATCTCACTAAAGCAGTTAATCAAGTTATGGGGCTTTTATACTCTCTAGCTTTATGGATTGCCCTTTTTACAACTGCATTAGCTAATGCCCATTCTTTAACCAAAAGAATGGCTGCAAAAACCTATCTCTCCTATAAAAAAGTTCTATTTCTAGTGATTGTTTCCACAGTAATTTTTATCCCCTGGAATTTTTCAACCTTGGTGGGAGTAGTGTATCCTCTTCTAGGTTATTTGGGCATACCCTTAATAATAGCTATCTTCATAGAGCTACCTGGACTATTATTTAAAAAATAATTTCTTCCATCGTTTTAATAGGGTGGGGTTGGATAAAATAACTTTTAAGGACCATGTAGTTTATAAAATTATAAAAGTAATAATTGACAGAGAAAACCTACACCTATATAATAAGGTGTGAAGTTGTCTGGTATAATCTGAAAATTGAAGTGAGGGTTGCCAATGAGCAATTGTAAAATAAGGGTTGAAAATCTAGTAAAAATTTTTGGTCACAATCCCCAAAGAGGAGTGGAGCTTTTAGAGAAGGGATTAACTAAGGATGAAATAATGAAGCAGACAGGCTTGGCAGTAGGTGTTGGGGGAGTAAGCTTTCAAGTCGAGGAAGGTCAAATTCTAGTGGTTATGGGTCTATCAGGTAGTGGAAAATCTACTTTAATTAGATTGTTAAATCGACTAATCGAACCCACTGCTGGAAAAGTCTTTGTAGATGATGAGGAAGTAACAGCAATGAATGCTGAACGATTAAGGGAAATACGTAGAACAAAGTTTGCTATGGTTTTTCAAAGGTTTGCTTTGTTTCCCCATAGGACAATTATAGAAAATGTAGAATATGGTCTAGAAATCCAGGGGATTGATCCTGAAGTACGATTGGACAAGGCTAAAAAATCTTTAGAATTAGTGGGTTTAAAAGGTTGGGAAGATAAATACCCTGAGCAACTAAGTGGTGGTATGCAACAGAGGGTAGGTTTAGCTAGAGCTCTAGCTGTAGATCCAGATATATTATTAATGGACGAAGCTTTCAGTGCTTTAGACCCCTTAATTAAAAAAGAAATGCAGGATGAGCTAATTGCTTTGCAAAATAGAGTACAAAAAACTATAGTTTTTATTACTCACGATTTGGACGAAGCCTTAAAACTAGGAGATAAAATAATTTTAATGAAAGATGGCATAGTGGTCCAAGAGGGCACACCTGAGGAAATATTAACAAACCCAGCTACAGATTATGTAGAAAAGTTCGTTGAAGATGTAAATATGTCTAAGGTCTTAACAGCTCAGGGCGTTATGAAAAAGGTTAATAATGTAGCCTTTCCTAAGGATGGCCCTAGAACAGCTTTAAGAAAAATGCAGGAAGAAGGTATATCTAGTATCTTTGTTGTTAATGGAAATTTTCAGGTTCAAGGAGTTGTGGCCGCAGAGGATGCTGCCCGAGTAGCAGAGTTAGGAGAAAAAACCTTGGACAGTATTATTTTAAGGGATATTCAAACAGTTAGTCCAGAAACCTCTGTTAAGGATATCATTCCCTTAATGACTGATTCCCGTTTTCCAATAGCTGTGGTAGATGATAATTCCAAATTACTAGGAATTATAGTTAGAGGAAGTGTTATGGCAGGTTTAGCAGGAAGGGGGCATAACTAATGCAAATGCCTTTACCTAAAATACCCCTGAGTCGCTGGATTGACAGTGGTCTGGATTTTTTAATAGAAAATTTCTCATTTATTACCAAAGCTATCTCGGAAGTTACTACTGAAGGTATAAATTTATTTGTGAATGTTATGGAGTTTTTTCCTCCTTGGGTAGTGATAATTGCTTTAGCAATTCTAACCTGGTATTTAGGAGGTAAGAAAATAGGCATATTTTCTTTCCTTGGTTTTATGCTTATTTGGAATTTGGGCCTATGGAAGGCCACAATAAGTACAATGGCTTTAGTCTTAGTTGCGACATTAATCGCTGTAGGCTTTGGGGTACCACTAGGTATCTTAGCTGCCTTAAATGAAAAGTTTTATCGATTTGTTATGCCTGTTTTAGATTTTATGCAGACCATGCCAGCCTTTGTATATCTTATTCCGGCCATACCCTTTTTCGGATTAGGAGCAGTTTCAGCGGTATTTGCCACAGTAGTCTTTGCCATGCCACCTGCTATTAGATTGACTAGCCTAGGTATTAGACAAGTACCTACTGAGCTTATTGAGGCAGCGGATGCTTTTGGTTCTACCAAAAGGCAAAAGCTATTAAAGGTTCAATTACCTTTAGCAATGCCAACTATTATGGCAGGCATTAACCAAACCATAATGTTATCCCTATCTATGGTAGTAATTGCTGCAATGATTGGAGCTGCTGGTTTAGGTGGGGAAGTCTTAAGAGCTATTCAAAGGTTCCAACCAGGTCGTGGATTTGAAGCAGGCCTAGGAGTTGTAGTTCTAGCTATTATTTTAGACCGTATTACCCAAAGTATTGGGAAAAAAAATAATAATAAATAGGAGGATTTTTATGAGAAAAAATTGGTCAGTAGCATTGATACTTGTTTTAGCTTTATCCTTACTTGTTACGGGATGTACACAGAATGAAAAATCTCAAGGTGAAGAACAGAGTGTTGTAGAAAGGTTTAATGGGAAGATAATCGGCATAGAACCAGGAGCGGGTGTAATGTTAGCTGCTGAAAATGCAATTGAAACCTATGGCCTAACTGAGTACACCTTAGTAGAAGGTAGTAGTGCAACTATGGCCGCTGCCCTAGGGGATGCTATAAGAAATGAAGAATGGATTGCAGTTACAGGCTGGACTCCACACTGGATGTTTGCCAGATGGGATCTTAAATATTTAGAAGACCCAGAGGGAGTTTTTGGTGAAGCAGAAGAAATTCACACTCTAACTAGAGTAGGATTAAAAGAGGATATGCCTGAGGTCTATGCTTTCTTAGATAATTTCCAATGGCCTTTGGAAAAAATGCAAGAGGTTATGGTTTGGAACTCTGAAGAAGGAGCAGACCCCTATCAAAGTGCTCTAAGATTCATAGAAGAAAATGAAGAATTGGTAAACAGTTGGATTCCTGAAGAAGCAGCTGCCGAAAAAGGCAAGGTTCGCATAATCTATGTTGAGTGGGATTCCGAAATTGCTAGTTCTCATGTAGTCCAAGCGGTATTACAAGAAAAAATGGGCTATAATGTAGAACTTATGGCTGTTGATGCTGGTCCAATGTATCAAGGGTTAGCAGCTGGGGATGCAGATGCTACGGTTGCTTCTTGGTTGCCAGCTACTCATGGTCATTATCTAAAGCAATTCCAAGATAAATTAGTTGATCTTGGACCTAGTGTAGAAGGTGCTGCTATTGGTCTAGTGGTTCCATCTTATGTAACCATTGATTCCATTGCAGATATGCAATAAGCACTTAAAACAAATCAAAACTTTTAAAAGTAACCACCAGTGGTGGTTACTTTTTTTCCCATTCTTAAATATGGTATAATATTGCAGAATGGGGTGATAGGGATGGAATATAATTTGGTAGATGTATTAATTGTTTTAGTAATTACTCTCAGTGCCTTAAAAGGTTATCGGAATGGCCTTGTAGGTAGTGTAGTTAATTTTTTGGGAAGTATATTAGCCCTGATTTTCTCCATTAAATTTTATAAATCTGTAGTACAAGCTTTAGAGGCAAAATTTGAAATAGTGACTCTTTTTGCAGGATTTTTAGAAGATAAAGTATCTTTACCAATGGAAGTAGGAACCCTACCCGTAGGTGCTAATGGTATATTTCTTCTCAAAGCCTCCATTGAACAAATGGCCTTACCTTCCATAGTTAAAGAACAAATGGTGATAAAAATTCAAGATTTAATGCAAGTGGCTAGTCAATTGGGTATAAGCACCACTGGGGGATTATTAACTTATTTAATAGCATTAACCTTGATTAATGGCCTAGTTTTTATTCTGCTTTGGTTTCTAGGTCAGCAGATGATTAGCTTGATCGCTAAGTTCTTTTCCAGTGCTTTTGATCATACTTTCATAGGATTGATTAATCATGTAGCTGGCTTTCTAATAGGGGCTGCTTTGAGTATTTTAGGATTAATGATAACTATAGGTTTAGCCAATCTTCTCTTGGAAATTACTCAAGGGATACAATTTGCTCCAATACTAGCTATAGCCGATAAAATTAATCAGTCCAGGCTGGTACCCTACTTACAATTAGGTTATGATATGATATTAGCTAAAATTATTACCTTTATTTAAGGGGAATTAAATCATGACAAGAGAACCAATAATGACCAAAGATCGTTATAGAATTTATTCTCAACATCTTCAGGAAAAATATGGAGAAAGAGTTTACAAGCTACCAGTTAATTTACCAGGCACTTGCCCCAATCGAGATGGTACCATAGGTAAAGGGGGTTGCACCTTTTGTGATGCCCAAGGGGCAGGTTTCCAATGCTTACCTAGCACCCTTTCTATAGAAAGACAAATAGCCGAAAACAAGGCTTTTTATAAAAAAAGATTTAGTGTTAATAAATTTATTGTTTACTTTCAGGCTTATACAAACACTTATATGCCCTTAGATTATTTCAAGTCCTGTATAATGGCAGCTACCAAGGACCCTGATTTAGTGGGCATTGCCATATCTACTCGCCCTGATTGTATCAATGAAGAATACTTAGACTTTCTTAAGGAAGTAGAACAAACTAAGAATTTGGAAATTAATATTGAATTGGGTCTCCAAACGGTAAATTATCATACCTTAGGCCAGGTCAATAGAGGTCATACCTTGGCTGAATTTATCGATGCTATGCTGAGAATTAAAAAAAGAGGTTTTGCTACAGTGGCTCATATTATTCTTAATTTGCCTGGAGATACCATGGTTGATGTTATTGAAAATGCTAAAATCCTCTCTGCTTTGGGGGTGGATTATGTTAAACTTCATTCCCTTTATATTGTCACTGGGACTGTCCTCGGTCGACAATATGAGGAAGGCAAATTTTCCATGATTACCCTAGAGGAATATATCGATAGAGTGGTTACCTTTTTGGAGTATTTAGATCCTAGGATAGTAGTCCAAAGACTAGTGGGCAAGGGGCCTCAAGGAGATTTACTCTTCTGCAATTGGGATACCAGTTGGTGGATAATTAAGGAGAGTATTGAGGAGATGTTGGAGAAAAAGGATACCGAGCAAGGGAGAATGTTTAATTATCTTAATGGCAAAGCATTAAAAAAGAGTTGGTGATTGGGATGAGCTTAGGTACTAGGTTAAAAGGTTTTTTTAAGCATGGTAAACTACAGCCCTATGATATTTTAAAGCAAGAGCTCTTAGGTCAAGGCGATGAAGCTCAAATAAGTGCTTGCCTTAATTTATTAAGTTCCGAAGAAAAAGAAAAAATAGTAGATGAGGTCTGGGATAAACTTAATCCCCATCTACAAGAGCTACTAGCTTTGAATATTTATAGTGAAAACTGGCAAGAGCTTACCAAAGATTTTTATAATCTACAGGAATTAGAGCAGGTTCGGATAGTAGAAATTGTGGGCTATCTAGCTACAGAGGAAACAATTCCTTTTTTGGTAAACCAATTGAAATCGAAAAGAGAAAGTATTTCCCTAACTGCTATGACTGCTTTAAAAAGACAAAAAGCTGAATTAACCTTAAAACCAATGCTTAAAGCCTTGACTGAACCAGATCAATGGTTGCCAGCTAGAATAATTGAGGTTCTTAGAGGCATGAAAAAAAACGAGCTAACCGAAGAATTAATAAAATTGTATGATAACTATCCTCAAATCCAGCCCACTCTCATTGAGATTTTAGGGGATTTAGGTGATGAGCAAAGTTTACCTTTACTGGAAAAACTAATAGATGCTCCTGACCCCGCCCTTAGAAAAAAGGTAGT
>JAAZJU010000092.1 GCA_012800195.1 Clostridia bacterium | reverse complement strand
TTAGACCCCACTTTCTCGAATAACTCCATCATCTTTCTAGTTTCTTCAAACATCATACCACTCCATTCTTTTTACTTTATGGTATCATGTTTTTATATCTTATTAGAAATCTTAACATAGAATGACAGTGGGGTGTTACGCTTTCTTGATTTTACTAATCACATCAGTGATATCTAAATTCACAGGGCACTTAACTACACAACGACCACAGCCAGTACAAAGGAGCATATTATATCGCTCCGGGAAATAGCGTAATTTGTGTAAGAAACGATTCCTAACCCGCTCCTTTTTCCCTGGTCGAGGTTGATGTCCCCCAGCCATAGCCGTATATTCCCCAAACATGCAGGAATCCCAACAACGAATTTTAACCCCATCTGTCCCCCTTACTTCGCTGGCAATATCAAAACAATGACAGGTGGGACAGATGTAGGAACAGACACTGCAGTTGAGACATTTTCTAGAAATATCATCCCAGATTGGATGATCAAACATCTCCTTTAATTTTTCAGGCACACCTTCGATATCAACAGTTAAATTAAACTCCTCCATAGAGGGGAGCATAACTTTTTCCTCTACTAGGAAGTTAGCTACCTTGGCCAGTAAACTCTGCCCCTTTTCTGTAATACCTTCAAAACCTAGCTTATCCCCTAAATCATAAGCCTGGATATCAGCACCCTCTCCTTGTTGAGGATCAATCCCCATAGAAGTACAAAAGCAAGCTTCCATAGGCTTCACACAACTTAGTCCAATTAAAAGGGTCTTTTCCCTTTTATCTTGGTAAAATTTATCCACAAAGCCCTTAGTTAAGAAAACTTGATCTAAGCATTGAATACTCTTTAAATCACAGGAACGAATTCCAAAAATAACCTGTAAGCTCTCTTCTGGTTGAATTTCTTCAATATCCAGGGATTTTCCTTGGGTTTTAAATTTATACATTTTCTCAGTTTGGGGAAAGAAAATATCCTTAGGAGGCATGGTTACATTTTCCTCTAAGGCTAGTTCTAGTCCCTGTTGGTAAATTGTAAATCTGGAAACTCCCTCTACTTGGGCAGGCACCAACACTTTATAACCCTGACTCAGTTGTTCCAATAATTCCGGTAATTTAGCCTTACTAATGGTTTTCATTCTCGTCCCCCTTACATAAACTCTTCAGGATCACTTTTATCAAAGTGACCTAAGGGTAGTTTGCTATCCACATCAATTCCAGCATCATATTCCCCGAATAATTCATTAATATCCTTAATAATCTTCTTATTTAAAAGCATGATGGGGATATCCATGGGGCAAGCCCGCTCACACTCTCCACATTCGATACAACGACCAGCCACATGCATAGCTCGGGTTAAAGCAAAAAACTGATTTTCAGAGGAATTATTGGCCTTGCCGATCCAACCCACACAAGTCTGGTCAAAAACACATTCCCGACAGTTACAGGCGGGACAAACATTGCGACAGGCATAACAACGAATACAGCGGTCATACTGTTTGGTCCAAAATTCGTATCTTTCATCAGGGCTCATGGCCTCAATAGCTTCCACATCACTATAGTTAGGGGCTTCTTTAGTGGCAGCTACTTCATCTAATTCTTCTTTTTCACCTAAATAATAGTCATAAACTAATGGATTAGGATACTTACACTCTAAACACTTCTCGGCCTTAGGAATATCTCCTTCCTTTCCTAGGGTCTTGGCTTGATCTTGGTCTTTTAAACCAGGACAGGGAATACCTATTAAGATTACCTTTTCCCTTTCAATTTGTTTGTCTTGTAAAAGTCTATTGAAAGCCCGAGAGTCGCACCCCTTTACAAAAATTGCGACTTTCTCTTCCTTATATTTGAAATCCACTAAATATTTGCTCAGGTTATTATGACAAAAATCATCCCAAACTAAGCGATCCACATCTTCCACCTTATCAATGAAGGCTGGTGGAGATAAATACCAAAAGGTTCCTTTTTCCCAACCAATTACAACACTAGCCTCACCCTTTTGGAGAATTTCCCCAGCAATCTTTCGCATTTTGTTAGTAATTTCATTCATTAGACATCCCTCATCTTCCTATTAGGACCCATAGCCTTAATTTCCTCGGTTATTTCTGTAACCACCTGTTGGAATTTGGGGCCTTCCGAACCCGATATCCATCTAGCTTGAAAGCGTTCAGGGTCAATTCCTACATATTGTAAAAGTCGCTGCATTAATAGATACCTTCTACGAGTGAAATAGTTCCCTGTTACATAATGACAATCTCCTGGGTGACAGCCTGCTACTAACACACCATCTATACCCCGCTGAAAAGCTCTGAGAACAAACTGGGGGTTGACCCTTCCCGAGCAAGGAACCCGGAGAATTCTAATATTGGGTGGATACTGCAAACGACTTAATCCAGCCAAGTCTGCCCCAGCATAGGTACACCAGTTACAAGCAAAAACAAGAATTTTAGGCTCCCAATTTTCCTGCATATCCTTTACAGACATAAGGCATCCACCTCCGCCAAGATTTGTTCGTTGGTAAAGTGCTTTAAGTTTAAGGCAGCAGACCTACAGGCAACTGTACAAGCACCACAACCTTGACACAGGCCACTGTTAACGCTGGCCACTCTACGATTAATTACCTTGCCATCCACTCTTTCTTGGATAAACTTAAGTTCTATAGCTTTATAAGGACAGACAGTTACACACATGCCACAACCAGCACAAATAGCTTCATTTACTATAGATATGGTAGGCTCGGTTTCCATTCTTTCTTTAGATAATAAACCACAAACCTTTACCGCTGCTGCACTAGCCTGAGCTACGGAATCTGGTATATCCTTAGGTCCTTGGCAAGCCCCTGCTAAAAATACTCCAGCTGTGTGAGTTTCTACAGGAGCTAGCTTCGGATGAGCCTCTGTATAAAAATTATCTTGGTCGTAAGAGAAGCCTATCATTTGAGCCAATTCCGCAGCATTTTCCTTGGCTACCATAGCAGTAGCTAGAACTACCATATCTGCTTCTATCTCAATCTGTCTACCTAAAAGGGTATCTTCTCCTCGAACTATCAGCTTTCCACCCTTTTCATAAATCTTGGACACCCTACCTCTGAGGTATTTTGCTCCATATTGGTCGGTAGTCCGGGTATAAAATTCTTCATAACCTTTGCCAGGAGTTCGTACATCCATATAAAAGACATAAACATTAGAATCTTTAATCTTTTCTCTCACTAAAGTAGCGTGTTTAGCCGTATACATACAACATGTTTTAGAACAATAAGCTTTTCCTTTGGCTTCATCTCGAGAACCTACACATTTAATAAAAACAACATTTTTAGGTTCCTGACCATCGGAGGGTCGTTTAATTTTACCCATGGTAGGCCCAGAGGCATTTACCAATCTTTCAAAATGCAGACCAGTAATAACATCTTTATATCTTCCGTAGCCATATTCACCATAGACACTATCATCAAAAAGATCAAAGCCAGTGGCCACCACAATGGCCCCATAACGTTCAGTGACCAATTGGTCCTCTTGGGTAAAGTCAACGGCTTGAGCTGGACATAATTTTTGACAGACCCCACACTTACCCGTTTTAAAATAACGACAGTTTTCCCTATCAATAACTGGTTTATTAGGGATTGCTTGGGGAAAAGGGGTGTAGATTGCTTTACGATTCATCATTTCCATTTCAAATTCGCTGGGCACCTTGGTTGGACATTTTTCGGTGCAGAGACCACAACCCGTACAGGCAGAAAGATCCACAGATCGAGCCTTCTGACGGATGGTCACCTCAAAATTACCCACATAGCCCTCGACCTTTTCCACTTCCGAATAGGTAATCAACCTTACATTAGGATGATTAGCCACTTCCACCATTTTGGGAGTCAAGATACATGCGGAACAATCCAAAGTGGGAAAAGTTTTATCTATTTGAGCCATCCGGCCACCAATGGATGGTTCCTTTTCTACTATATCTACCAAATGCCCTGCATTAGCAATATCTAACGCGGCTTGAATACCAGCTATACCTCCACCAATAACTAAGGCCCTTTTGGTAATAGGAATAGTGGATCTATCTAGGGGCTCATTTTGTATAACCTTAGCTACCGCCATTCTTACCAATTCAGTAGCTTTTAAAGTAGCTCTTTCTTTATCATCAGGGTGAACCCAGGCACAATGTTCCCGAATATTGGCCATCTCCAACAAATAGGGATTTAAACCTGCCCTTTCCAAACATTTACGAAAGGTGGGTTCGTGCATCCGTGGAGAACAAGAGGCTACTACAACTCGGTCTAATCTATGTTCTGAAATAGCCTTCTTAATCAAATCTTGCCCTGGTTCAGCACACATATATTTATAATCAGTGCTAAAGGCTACCCCTGGGAAAGCTTGGGCATTTTGGGCAACTTTTTCACAGTCTACTGCTTGAGCTATATTAGTACCGCAGTGACAAATAAACACACCTACCCTCTTCACGGAGTATCCCTCCTTGTTAAAGCTTCGTTTAATTTATTTAATACCTCAGAGGTATTAACAAAATGCTTATTGACACCTAATTCCTCTGGTTTTAAACCTAAAGCCAGACCCATTAATTCTGTAAAATAAAAGATTGGTAAATTATACTGTTCTCCAGTCTTGGCAGTGGCTTGATTTTGTCGCATATCTAAATTATTCATACACAAAGGACAAGCAGTAGCAATACAGTCTGCCCCAACTTCTTTAGCTCCACTTAAGATCCTTTCAATCATAGAAAGGCCAATCTCTCCTTGGGCAGTAGCATGAGCTGCTCCACAACATTCTGTTTTAAAAGCCCAGTTTAGAGGGGTCCCTCCTAGGGCTTCAATTAAGCTATCCATACTTTGTGGATCTTCAGGATCATCAAATCCTAGCTTAGGTGGACGAACCAATAAACAACCATAATAACTAACTACCTTTAAACCTTTAAGAGGCTTGTTGACCATAGTACCAATAGCATCTAGACCATAATCCTTGACAAAAATATCTAATAATGCCCTCGCCCGTGCTTTTCCAGTATAAGGTCTTTCAATCACTTCACTGATAGTCTGCTCCATCTCTTTGGAAGCCCTTACCTCCACTTCAGTGGCTTTAGAACGGGCATAACAGGCGGCACAAGGAATAGCCACATCTAAACCTTCTGCCTCGGCTATAGCTAAATTCCGGGCTGGTAGAGCCAAAGCCAAAAGCTGGTCAGTTAAATGGGCACTGGAAGCTCCACAACAATTCCACTCAGGAATTTCCCACAAATCTATCCCTAGAGCCTGAGCTACCTTTCTAGTAGACATATCATACTCTAGTCCCGTGGAGCTTAGGGAACATCCAGGAAAATACGCATACTTCATACATTGCCACCTCTTTTCCGGACATTGGCGAAGATCTTTTTGACTTCACCATTATCTTTGATGATATGGGGAAGTGGAGATATCTTTCCCTTTAAGAACATACTAGGTCCTAAATGAACATCCCTAAAGGGTTGCATTCCTAAAATATTGCGACCTAGCACTAGACCCCCTTCATATACTCGGCCCGTAGTTTCTACGGACTTTAAAAATAGATTATGAAATAAATCCATTCTTTTCTCTGTTATATATCCCTTTTTCTTGGCCATAATCCGTAAGGTTTCCATAACTTTAGCTATATCAACCTCCCGGGGACAGCGAGTGGAACAGGTATCACAACTAGCACAAAGCCAAATGGTCTTGGACCTTAAAGCTTCTTCCACTAGTCCCAGCTGTAGTAAACGCATTATTTCTCTAGGGGCTTTATCCATAGCAAAAGCTACAGGACAACCTCCGGTGCATTTACCACATTGGTAGCATCTTGTAACCTGTACTCCGCTTTCCTTAACTATTGCTTCTAAGGTATCCTTCCCTTGCTCTAGAGCACTGGTTAGCTCAATAGTCTCCATTCTCCTCTATACCTCCCTATTTCTCAAAATTATCCTTATCAAAAATCAAAATCCTGATTTAAATTGTCTATGCAAATGCTTTTTTAAAATGTTCTCTTAATTCTATTATGTTTCCTTCTAAATTCCATACCGATTTTATAATATTAAATAATCTGTCTTATTTTTGCAACTCTTTAAATAGTATTTATAATAGTGAAAATTTAGACAACTATCTAAGTCTAGGTGATTGTTTTGTTAAACCTTACTATATTTTTACTAGGTCTCTGTGTTTTTCTCCTAGGTCTTTTCCTTTTAAAAAAAGGCTTGGGATTATTAAATAATGCCAAACTTAAAAGGATTATTTATGGTTTTACCAAAAGACCCTCCACTGGTTGTTTGGTAGGTACCCTACTAACCTTTTTAGTCCAGTCAAGTAGTGCAGTGAGTGTAATAACTATTGGAATGGTAGATGGGGGTATTATGACCTTTGCCCAAGCTTTGGGAATCATCTTAGGCACCAATATCGGTACCACCATTACCGGTCAACTAATGGCTTTTGATTTAGAAGCCTGGGGATTACCACTGGTAGTCTTGGGTATCTTATTAATGTTATTGACAAAGAGAATGAAAAGGTTTTTAGGACTAAGTATTGTGGGCTTGGGACTAGTTTTTATAGGTATGGACATTATGGGTACTGCCTTTAATTTTATCAAAGACTATCCTCTCTTCTATGAGCTTTTGCATTTAACCAACTCCAACAGTCTTTTTGCTGTTATCTTTGGACTTATTAGTACCGCGATTATTCAATCTAGTAGTGCCCTAATCGGCATAGTCTTGGTCCTAGCTAAAAACCAACAGCTGGATTTAGTGGCTGCCACTGCCATAGTTTTAGGCAGTAATATTGGTACTTGTTTTACAGCTGTCTTGGCATCCATTGGTTCCACCACTGGGGGTAAACGAGTAGCCATGGCCCATGTAGTTTTAAATGTTTTGGGTGTTTTGTTTATCTATCCTTTCCTAGTACCCTTTACTGATTTAATGGCTTTAACCAGTAATAGCTTACCTCGACAAATTGCCCATGCTTCTACCATTTTTAATATTCTTAACTCTCTGGTAGTCTTACCTTTTGCAAACCTTTTTGCCAATTTTATTATCTGGTTAGTGCCAGATAAAGATTACTATTAAGAAAAAAGCAAACGCCCTTTTCTCAGGACTAAAAGGCGTTTGTTTATTTTAAATGTTTTCTAAACTTTTTAGCATTAACTCTGCTGTACCCCTATTAGTTGCTACAGGAATTTTATAAACATCGCAGATACGGATCAAAGCTGAAACATCTGGTTCATGGGGTTGGGGAGTTAAGGGATCTCGAAAAAATATTACCAGATCCACTTTTCCACAAGCAATTTTACTACCTATTTGTTGGTCGCCCCCTAATGGACCAGAAAGAAAACGATAAACATCCAAACCTATTTGAGAAATAATTAAGGAACCTGTTGTTCCTGTGGCAAATAATTCATGTTTTTTAAAAAAATTCTTGTGTTTTTCCACAAGCTTAAGCAAATCATCCTTCTTTTTATCATGGGCAATCAAGGCTATTTTCAAAATATCACCTGTCTTTCTCAATTAAGAAAATATTCCCATATCTTGTAACTTGATTAGCATCTATTATATGTTTTGCACCTACTGGTAATTCATTACCGATATGCTTCACAATTTCCCAGGTTTTTATCTCTTTAACATTTTCAGTATGTAATAAAATCACATATCCCTGCTCTTCTAATATTTCCATAGCTCTTTGGGAAACAGTATATTTTTCGCAGCCCATATCTTTCCTCCGAAGTCAAAAATATAAATCTATTGCTTGATTACATGTATAATTCTCTAAAAGTTCCTCCATTCCTGCTGAATAATATTAAAACAAATAAAGCAAACTATCTAAGGATACAAAAACTTATTTGGAGGTCTTAGTATGCCCAAAAAAATAGTTGGTGTTTTTAGTGCTAGAGAACAGGCAGAAAGAGCTGCCAAACAATTAAGAGAAGAAGGTTTCGACAGGGAGATTTCCATTGTTGTTAAGGATAACAATCGAGAACAAGAACAAAATGATACAACAATGAGTAATGATTCAGTAGTTGACGGAGCTACCATGGGTGCCTTAGGTGGTTTCGCCTTAGGTGCTGGTGCTTTGGCTGTCCCAGGTGTTGGTCCCTTGTTGGCTGCTGGTACTTTAGCTTCAGCTCTAACTGGAGCAGCAGCTGGTGGACTTGGAGGGGCGTTAATTGACCTTGGCATTCCTGAAGTTGAAAGTAGGGAATATGAGGGGGATGTGAAATCTGGTAAGGCTTTAATTACAGTAGAGTGTAGTGACGATAACAAAGCTAGAAAGGCTAGCCAAGTTTTACAACGTAACGGTGCTGAAAAAGTAAAGGAACATTAAAAAGATCTAGATTAGAAAAAACCAGAAGACGATATAGCCTTAAATGTGCTATACCGTCTTTTTTTTAAACTAGATATTAGAGTGCTTTCATTACTTAAACTTATTAACCAACATGGCTATTGCTCCATCTCCTGTGACATTACAGGCTGTTCCAAAGCTATCCTGAGCTAAGTATAAGGCAATCATTAAAGCAACAGCATTTTCACCAAATCCTAAATAAACCTCTAAAAGACCAATAGCAGCCATAACGGCTCCTCCAGGAACACCAGGAGCAGCAATCATAGTTACTCCCAAGACAAAAATAAAGGTTAGAAATGCCCCAAATTCTATGGGCATACCAGATATAATTAAAACAGCAATGGAACAAATAGTCAAAGTAATGGTACTACCTGCTAAATGGATGGTAGCACATAAGGGAATAACAAATTCCGCTACTTCCTCAGAAATATTATTGAGCTTAGCTTGTCTTACCGTTATCGGAATGGTGGCTGCAGAGGATTGAGTACCGATGGCTGTAAAATAAGCAGGCATCATATTTTTTAAGGCTTTAAAGGGGCTGAATCCGGTTACTGAACCAGCAAATAAATACGCTAGAACCAAATATACCCAATGGAGAATTACTACTACCGCAAAAACCTTAATAAAACTGAGAAGGGTTTGGGCAATATTACCAGCATAGGTTATAGAAGCGAACACGGAAGCGATGTAGAAAGGTAAAATTGGAATAATCACATTTCTAATTACCTTTTCAATTATTTCTTTAAAATCACTAATTATATTATATAAATATTTATTTTCAATTGCTGCCATCCCTAAGCCAAGTAAAAAGGCTGTAATCAAGGCTGTCATTACATCCATTAAAGGGGGAATAGCTATTTCTACAATTAAAGGTATAGAGGCTCCCTCTTCTCCTATGCTTAACCCTCTATTAACAAGGTTTGGTATTAAATAAGAGCCTACAAAATACGCCCCGATCCCCGCTATTACCGTTGATAAATAAGCTATTCCTGTAGTAATACCTAGGAGCCTTCCTGCGTCTTTACCCAGTTCGGCTATACCTGGTGCTATAAAAGCTATAATAATAAAGGGCACTACATAAGATAAAAATTGAGCAAATAAAGCTTGGAAAGTAGCAAATACTCTTAAAACTGGTAAAGGCACCACTGTTCCAATGACAATACCTAGAACAATACCAATAATCAATCTTGGTAATAATCCTATTCTTTTCAATATAATCGCCTCCAAGGAAACCTATTTAAAGGAAAATATTAACTTCTATAAAATTAAATTCTATAATATATTTCTCCTATTACCCAAATAAAATGCAAAAGAAAAAAGGACCTAGTTTTTAACTAGACCCTCTCCCCATACCAACCACATTATGTCCTGAATCTACTATATAATATATACCCCATTTATAAAAACTATCTCCATTTTAATAGCATTTTTTCAAACCAGAGAACTATTCTGTACATTATTGCTGAAGCCACGGCGAGGATAATTACACTGGTCATTACTAAATCTAATCTAAATACCTGACCCCCATAAACTATTAAGTAGCCCAAACCAGCCTTAGAAACTAAAAATTCCCCTACAATTACACCCACCCAGGACAGCCCCACATTTACTTTTAAGGCAGAAATAATGGTCGGAACACTAGCTGGAAATATTACTTTTTGAAACACTTGTAATTTAGTAGCTCCAAAGGTTTTCAGGAGCTTTATTTTGTCGCTTTCAACCTGAGAAAAACCTGAATATACATTGAGTATAGTAACAATTAAGGAAATTAATAGGGCCATGGTTATTATGGCACTGGGACCACTGCCAATCCAAACTATTAAAATAGGGCCCAAAGCAGGCTTGGGCAGAGAATTTAGAACAACTAAATAGGGATCAAAAACCTTGGAAAGGAAGTCCGACCACCAGAGAATAAAAGCAATAAATGTACCTAAGATAGTACCAGAAATAAAACCGATAACAGTTTCTAACACCGTTATCCCTGTATGATAATACAAGGTTCCCTCATTATGAAGGTTTTTTAAGGTCTCAATAATTCTTGAGGGTTGACTCATAATAAAGGGATCTATCCAACCTAATCTGCCAGCTATTTCCCAAATAGCTATCACAAATACCAAAAGGAGTATCTGGGTTGCATTGACTTTTAACTTATATAGCTTCCTTTGCCGCAAATAAGCTTCGTGTTCAGACATGCACATCCAACTCCTTCCATATCTGATTAAAATACTCTCTAAATTCTGGAGCTTCTCGACAACCTAAAGGTGTTTTGGAATCACAGGTTAAACTAATATTATAGGCACTTTTAATTGTTCCTGGCCTCTTAGTTAAAATTACCACCTTATCAGCCATACTAATAGCTTCGGATAAATCATGGGTTACGAGCAAAGATGTTTTATTTTCTTGTTGAATAATTTGTTTTACCTCATCACTGACAATTAGACGAGTCTGATAATCCAGGGCAGAGAATGCTTCATCTAACAGAAGAATTTCCGGTTTAATAGCAAGGGTACGGATTAAAGCTGCCCTTTGTCTCATTCCCCCAGATAACTGACTGGGGTATTTATCTTTAAATTCATACAAACCATAGTCTTTTATCAGTTTTTCTACAAAAGCCTTGTTTTCATCATTTAGTTTTCTCTGGACCTCTAGGCCTAAGATTATATTTTGCCAAATGGTTCTCCATTCAAAAAGCTGATCGCTTTGTGGCATATAGCCCACCATAGAGGTGGGCCCTGTAACTTCCTTATTATTAACCAGAACTTTACCAGCGGAGGGTTTAATTAAACCAGCTATAATGTTCAACAGAGTAGACTTGCCTGAACCACTAGGACCAACGATACTTATAAATTCCCCTTGGGCAACATCAAGAGAAATATTTTTAATAGCCTCTATTTCCCCCTCGGGACTTTGGTACTTCATAGAAACATTCTGTATTGAAACTGTTGGTATATTATCCTTCATCTTTAATCAAGTCCCTCCCTTTCTAAATTCTCGTTTCACACAAAAAACTATTTAATGTCATCCAAAGTTATTTCCTTGATGGCCTTTTCTCCAAAACTATTATTTACTAATTCATTGTAGGGAGCTCTTTGGTCAATCTCACCAGCAAGTTCCATTACATCTTGCAGACGATTGAAAGCATCTTCGGTAAATACTGGGGTTTTAGCCCAAGCATCTATACTCTTATAACGCTCAGCCACTGTGGCTAAGATCTCTAGGTCCGCATCGGGGAAGAAAGATTGAATAGCTTCCGCTATTTCCTGGGGAGTACTTTGTTCTACCCATAATTGACCTTTGTAGATGGCATTAGTAAAGCTTTGAATTATTTCTGGATTTGCTTCAATATAACTTTTAGCTGCTGAAAAAACGGTATAAGGAATTTCTCCACTCTCTTGACCCACTGAAGCAACTACAAAGCCAGTTCCTTCTTTCTCTAAGGCAGCCGCAACTGGTTCAAATAAGGTTGTATAATCACCAGTTCCTCCTGTAAAAGCTCCTGCCATTAAGGCAAATTGGATATTGGTTAAAACCTCTACATCTTCACCAGGCATAATTCCTTTGTTTTTCAAGACATACTCTAAGGTCATTAAAGGCATACCGCCTTTTCTGCCTCCAATAATTGTTTTACCTATAACTTTATCCCAGGTAAAATCTGGATCAGGTTCTCTACCTACTAAAAAGGAACCATCTCTTTTTGTTAGTTGAGCGAAATTAACTACATAATCCTCCCTGCCCTCATTAAAAACATAAACAGTAGCCTCAGGACCCATAAAGCCAATGTCAGCTTGTTTGGATAATAGGGCAATCATTACTTGGTCTGCCCCTTGTCCCGTTGTGAAATCAAGTGCTAAGCCTTCCTCTTCAAAGAAGCCTTGATTAATAGCTGCATACATAGGGGCATAGAAGACGGAACGGGTAACTTCATTGACCCTTAAAGTAATTAATCCCTCGTCTTTACTACAGCCCATAAGAAATGATGTACTAAGTAAAGTTATAATTAGTAACACAACCATCCATAAAGATCTTCTTCCCATCTAACATTCTCCTCCTTATTTTTAAAAGATTTTTCAGTATAGCTTATTGAAAAAGGCCTTTTTATGTTACTAAAAAAGCCAAAAAAACCTAGCCTCATAGGCTAGGTCTAATACACCTTTTATATTCTGGGTCATACTTTATACTAAAGCATTATTATTTTCGGAGGAACAATATGGATAATACAAATTATGGAGTTAGCTTTAATAAACCCTTTATAGGAATTTTCATGAAAAAAACCTCTATTAATAGGCTCATGAAAGGAAAACACATTCCAACGATATCCCCCTTTGAAATAGCCAATAAACAAAAACAATTGACTCTCTACTATTTTTCAATGGATGATATAAACCTGAAAAAAAAGTTAATCAAGGGAACTTTCTATAATACCAATAAAAACAAATGGGATAAACAATACTTTGCCTACCCCGATATACTTTATAAACGCTGCCACCCTTCTAAAAAGGAGAAAAAGGATTTTAAGATTTTTAGTAAACATTTATCTAAAATTAATACCCAACCTTTAAATCTGCAAAACTCCTTTAATAAGTGGGAGGTAATACAAAACTTAAGTAAGTACCCGACTCTTTTATCCCACTTACCAGAAACTATCCTTTATAATGATCCACAAGATTTAGAGAAAATGCTGAATAAACATCAAAAAGTATATCTTAAAGGCTGCTATGGAGGAAGAGGTCGGCAAGTTATAGCTGTTACTAAACTAACACAAGGAGGCTTTAGATATAGTCTCTTTGTAGGTAAACTTTATATATTTGAGGTTGAAACCTTTGACGACCTTTTATTAAATATAATGAACTTTTATAAGCAAAGGCCCTTTATTATTCAGGCTGCAATTGACTTAATACAAATAGAGGATCGTCTTGTTGATTTGCGCCCAGAAGTACAAAGAAATGGTAAAAACCAAATTGTGATAGCAGGACTACCTGTAAGAATAGGCAAAAAAGCTGCTCCAATAACCACCCATGCTGAAAGTTATAATTTTGAGGAATTCTTTAGAAAGTTTATGTATTACCCAAAAGATAAGATTAGTCTATTAAAAGAGCAAATCACTTCTTTTGTAACAACTATCTATCAACATCTTGAGTTGGACTATGGCCCCTGTGGTGAGTTGGGCATAGATATAGGTTTAGATAAAAATAACCGTTTATGGTTTATTGAATGTAATTCCCGTTCGAGAAAAGTATCCTTTTTTAATACCTACGATAATGATGCAATAAATCAATCTTTTATCAATTTATTGGAATATGCTCAATATCTCTATTCTAAGCGAGGCAAAATATGAGCACTTTAAATCCTTATTATTATTTATACAAAATTAGAATGTCTTCCCAGAAAGTAAAGGAAGGAACTTTGTTTTTAAATAAAGAACAATTAGAAAAATTCAATTTTCAGATTGGACAAAAGCTGGAATTGGTGGTGGGCTTTACAACTTTATCTGTAAGTATAATGGAGCAGGATTTTGATAATACATTAGCAATCTTTTATTTATCGCCAAATATTTATACTAAACTTATTTATTATCAAGGTGAAGCCCTGTGTCTTACCTATTTTTCCCCCACTACAATTGTCTTGGGTATCACCTTAGCCATAATCACATCCCCTAAAACTTTTAAAAAGATTTCCAAATCAAAAGTACTTAGAGCAAGAGCTTTATTAGCCTTAAAAAAGGGGATAGTCTTCTATTGTATTTGCCAAAATTCTGTTGACCAAACAAATAACATTTTGGAAGCCTTTATACTAGATAGTAAGAATAATTTATGGGTAAAAAAGCGTTTACCCCCTCCTCAAGTTTTTTATACTAGGTCTTTTTTTACCCGAAAGCATTTTCTAGATAAATTATGGATTAATAGCGTTCACTTCTTCGATAAATGGAGTATCTATCAAGCCTTAAGCTCTTGCCCTGATACAGCCTCCTTTCAACCCCAAACAGACCTGCTCTCTTTAGATAACCTAGCAGATTTTTTACAAAAATATAAATTTGTTTTTATTAAAATTATTTATGGTCGGTGTGGCTGTCAGGTTGTTAGAGTTGAAAAAAATAATAAACACTTTTTCTGTAAATCAGGAGGTAAAAAAATAAAAGTACAAAGATTCCAAAGTTTAAATGGACTATATAAATATGTAAAAAATACTCTAGGGTCAAACTTAATTATTCAACAGGGTATATCTTTAAAAAGATTAAATAACCATCCCTTTGATATGCGAGTTCTGGTTCAAAAAAACATTAATGGTCAGTGGCATTTGACAGCTGTAAGCTTACGGATTGCCAAACCCCAAGCTATAGTTACCAATGTGGCCCAAGGTGCCAAAGAGGTAGTCCTCACTCCTCCAGACAAATTACCTTGGCTTTCTTGGGAGAAATTATGGGAATATTCCTTAAAAAGCTTAGCTAGTCTAGAAAGAAAATTTGGTCCTTTGGGAGAGGTAGGTTTGGATATTGCTTTAGATATGGAGGGCAGATTGTGGCTACTTGAGGCTAATTCCCATCCCAGCAGTAAGGGGTATCTAGAAGCCGCCCCCAAGGAGGTCTGTAATCAAATCTTCGGTCTCCCCTTAGATTATGCTAAATATTTGGTCCATAATAAGTATAAGAGCCAATCCTAAAAAGATTGGCTCTTATACCAGTCAATAGTTTTCTTTAGCCCTTCCTCCAAAGTTATAGTAGGCTTATATTCTAATATTTCTTCAGCCTTGGTCAAATCCGGAATTCTTCTAGGAATATCTTCATAACTAGGCCCATAAAACTCGGCATAAGGTTGGAAAACAATTTCTCCCTTTAATCCCGAAACCTGAATTATGGTCTTTGCTAACTCTAAAACTGTGGTTTCCTTTCGATGACCCAGGTTAAAGATTTCTCCCACTGCCCCAGGATCCGATCCTGCTCGCAGAGTCCCTTTTATAATATCATCGATATAAGTAAAACAGCGACTCTGGGTACCATCACCATGGACAGTTAAAGGTTGACCAGTGAGAATTTGTTCTATAAAACGAGTAGCTACTCCACCATATTCCGAACTATCGGCATGGGGTCCATAGACATTAAAATAACGAACAATAACAATGGGTAAGCCCTTGCGTTTATAGCCTAGACAAAGATGTTCAGAGGCACTTTTGGCTATAGCATAGCACCAACGTTCTTTAGTGGAAGGCCCATAAAGCCTATCATCCTTCTCACTGAAAGGGACTTTACCGCTTTTACCATATACCTCAGAAGTAGAAGCAAAAATTACTTTTTTCCCATATTTATAGGCTAATTCCAATAACTTGGAGGTATCACAAACATCTACATCAATTACCTTGACGGGATCTTCCACATAATGTTTGACCCCCACAATTGCCGCTAAATGATAGATAACATCAACTTTTGCAATAAGTTTTTCTAAAATCTCATATTGAGATAAACTGGCCTGAATAAACTTAAAGTTAGAATTATTAATAACTTGGTCCAGATTTTCTAGTTTGCCCTTACTTAAATCATCCAGGGCCCAAACCTGATGCCCTTCTTCTACTAAAGCAATACATAAATGGGACCCAATGAAGCCTGCTCCACCAGTTACTAAATACTTCATCTGCCAACCCCCCAATAAGTTATGCCCAGATCTTTTAGTTCCTCAGGGTTAAAGAGATTTCTTCCATCCACTATTAAGGGCGTCTTCATAATCTTCTTAAGCTTATGAAGATCTAAATTCTTATATTCAGGCCAAGCGGCAAGGATTAAGATACCGTCCTTACCTTGTGCTGCTTCATAAGGTGAAGAAACCCACTGTACTCCTGGATATTCCTCTGGGGGAATTCCTGCCTCTTGGAAACTCTTAACGGAATAATCCGTTACAGTTACCTTAGCCCCCTTAGCCAACAGGTTTTTAAGGATGGGTAAACTATGAGACTCCCGTACATCATCAGTCCCAGCCTTAAAGACCATCCCCAGCACCCCTATATTTCTATCCTTTAAGGTTCCCAACTGTTTTTCTAACTTTTTAATCATTCCTTGGCGTTGTTCTTCATTCACTTTATGGACTGCTTCTAAGATATTGGCCTTTTGTCCAGCCTCTCTAAATTGATTAATTAAGGATTTTAGATCCTTCTCCAGACAGGGACCACTAAAGCCAACCCCAGCTTCTATAAAATATGGATTAATACGAGGATCTAAGCCAATCCCTTCACTAATAACCTTGATATCTCCACCTATTTTTTCACAGAATTGGGCTATTTCATTAATAAAAGAAATTTTTGTAGCTAAAAAGGCATTACTGGCATATTTAATTAATTCTGAATTTTCCCAGCTAGTTTTGATCATTGGCACACCTGGAGGTGCATAAAGATTAGCCACCTTATCCCCAGCCTCAGCTATTTCACTACCCACAACAATTCTGGCTGGCTCCCAAAAATCCTGAACCCCAGCCCCCTCCTTAAGAAACTCGGGATTGGAAACCATGGTCACCCTCTCCTCTAGGCCATGCTCTTCTAAATACTTGGTTACTCCCCTAGAGGTTCCCACTGGCACTGTACTTTTAATAGCTACTACACAAGGCTTTTCCCTATTTTGAGCCACATTTAAAACAGCAGCATAAACCTGAGATATATCCGCCTCCCCCGTTGGTAAAGCAGGTGTACCTACACAGATAAAAATAATTTCAGCATCTGCTAAATCCTTGATGTCTGCTGTGAATTTTAGTAATCCCTTCTGAGTGGTTTCCTGAACTAATTCTTCAAGACCTGGCTCATAGAAGGGCATTTTCCCCTCTCTAATCCCTAAAATTCTTTGTTGATTAATATCATAGGCCTGAACCTGGTTACCAAGCTTTGCTAAACAGGCTGCTTGAATTAAACCAATATGTCCTAGGCCTCCCATAACGCCAATTTTCCATTGTTTCAATTTTGCCCCACCTTTGCTGATTTTTAGTTTTAATACAGTACTATATTGTATTCCTGCCTCTAAAGAGGTGTGCCCAAAGGATGGGGTTTTTAAAGTAATAGCTTAAAAGCTTTTACAAAGGTGTCGTATTTTTTATACTTTTTTAATTCTTCTAATTGAGATAATATTTTTTTCATATCTATTCCACTATAAAGAGAGTTTAAATCTCGACCTTGAGACAAAAATTGGGGTATTGCCCTGGTAACCTGGTTAAAGGTTTCTCTGATGTAGTCATATTGATGAGGGAAATCACTAGCCAATTGATAATACTCATTAATTACTTTATTAAGTTTTTCAAAAGATATCTTCCCTAAAATCCCCAAAATTAAGGTAGCTGCCTCTATTTCAGAATGTATTTCCACTAATTTTACATAATTTTTAAATTTATCCCTCTCCCTATTCTCCTTGGAATAAGGATGTTCTTGGTGATAGCTATAAATATTTCCCTCTTCAATTATGGGCACTCCATTTTTAAAAAGTCGATAACCCAATTCCCAGTCTTCATAGCCCCAACCTCTAAATTCTTCATTAAATAAACCCACTCTTTCTAGGCTACTCTTTCTCACCGATACATTGCGGGTTATAAAAAATGTCCAGGGAAAATGATAGCCAGTAAGATTATTCCCAAATTCATCTAATACTCTAGGGAAACTAGGCTTGGGGAAGGCTAACTTTTTATACAATTCTCCTTTAATAGTCTTTTTGTTTAGTAAGGGAATCTTCTGCTGGCTTCTTCTAACATATTTAAAAAACCTTTTAAAATTAAGTACTTCCTCTTTCGGTATCTTTAGCATCCTGGCCACTTGTTTAATATATAAAGGCTCTTTGATTACCAGGGAATGAAGCTGAGCTATTTGCCTTCTGCTATATTGGGGATACAGTATTGAATAAGTGGAATAGTGATTAGCTGTACCTGATACCGCTACCTCTTTTTCCCCTACGAAATGTTTTAAATGGTTACTTATAAAATTGGCATCCACCAATACCTCTGCGTCTAAAAAGATTAAGACTTTCCCTCGGGCTTCTCTGATGCCCAAATTCTTAGCTCCAGCCCGGCCCAATTGCTGGGGACTTTTAATGTATTTAAAATGAAAAGCTGGCTGATAATCTTTTAAGGATCTGGTCTCATCAGTAGAACAATCATCGATTAAAAGCACTTCCAGCTTTTCCTTGGGATAGTTCTGATTTTCTAAGGAATATAAGGTAAATAAATTTTCTGGATATTTATTGTAAGAAATTAGAATTACACTGACCTCAATGTTCACAATCATCCCAACCTTTCCTCGCACCTTAGGTACTAGGCCAGCGATTTTTATTTTCTTCATAGATTTCTTGCATAATCATGGGTACATCCTTAGTTATTTTCCACTGGGGGTAATGGGCTGTGAATTTATGAAGGTCAGTAATGTACCAGATATGATCCCCCCGGCGATTCTTATCACTATAGTGATAGTTTAATTTTTTCCCTGTGATTTCTTGGGCTAAGTCTATGGCTTCTAAGATAGAAATATTAGAAGCTCGCCCGCCTCCTAGATTATAAACCTGACCACCCTCACGTGGAGCTTGGTAGAAAGCATCAATTGCCGAGATTACATCACAGGAAGCGATAACATCCCGCACCTGCTTCCCTTGATAGCCCATAATGGTATAGGGGGTTCCTGTCATGACACATTTCATTAGATAATTAATAAAACCATGGAGGGGTACCCCCGCTTGCCAGGGACCACTTAATACTCCTCCTCGGAAACAACAGGTCTTTAAATTGAAGTATCTACCGAATTCCTGTACCAAGATATCAGCCGCCAATTTTGACGCACCAAAAAGAGAATGAAGACACTGATCAATATTCATTTCCTCCGGAATACCTTGATAGTAGGGATGTTTCTCCTCGATTTCCCAGCGGGTATCCAATTCCACTAAGGGCAATTCATTGGGTCGATCACCGTAGACCTTATTGGTAGAGATAAAAATAAAAACAGCTTGGGAACAATTTCTTTCCATAGCTGTTAGTAAATTTAAAGTACCATTGGCATTTACAGTAAAATCAGTTAAAGGTTCTTTAGCGGCCCAATCATGGGATGGTTGAGCTGCAGTATGAATTATTAAGGAAATATCATTTTCATATTTCTTAAAAAGCTTGTTAATCTGTACAAAATCCCGAATATCAAGATTATAATGAATATACTTGTCCTTACCGATTTTCTTGAGTCTTTCTTGATTCCAAAGGGTGGAGCCTTCCTGGCCAAAAAAATATTGGCGCATATTATTATCAATCCCCACTACCTGATAACCCTGACGAAGATAAAATAAGGCCCCTTCAGAGCCAATTAAACCTGAAGAACCTGTGACAACTACCACCGACATCTCTAATCCTCCCTTTTAATCTTTCCTCCCCAGCCAAAAAACAAATAAATTTTTATTAAGCTTTAAACCCTCTCCTTTTAAATGCCTTAGAGTTTTTCTGATATGTTTATAGGAACTAAGGACTATTACCCCAGATAATTTTTTCTCTTTGACCATTTCTCCCAGTTGTTTCAGATAGTTTTTACTATGATTGCTAATAATTTTTTTAATTTTTAAATGTTCCTTGGCTTCTCTAGAAAGTTCCAAGGCACTCTGCTTAGGCCCAAAAATAACCATAGTTGGTCTAAGTTTTGAATTTCGATAACAACTTTCTTTAATATATTTACTACTAGTGTAAAAGGATTCCTTAATGGTTAAAGATAAGTTTTTATTGGTTAATGAATTACTATGGACACGGTATTTATAAAGTTTTAAAGGGACTTTTAAAATAGGACCTACTAAAATTAACCGAGTCCATAATTCATAATCATAAGTGATCTTTAAGTTAGTATTGTATTTACCTACCTTCATAAAGGCTTTCTTAGAAAAAACCATAGTACCATGGGTTAGGGGACAAGCGGAATAAAATTCTGTACTTATTTCTTTCCAGCTTTGTTTACGATTGATGAACCTATCTAATCCTTTAAAATCTCCATCAATGATAGGTTTTTCATTTTCATCTATACAATCTATAAAAGAACCTACCGCTACTAATTGGGGATTTTCCTTTAAGAAGCGCACCTGTTCTAGAATGCGATTGGAATAACTTATATCATCAGCATCATGGATAGCAATCCATTGACCCATTGCATTATCTATAGCTATGTTAAGTGCATTGGCTGCTCCTTGGTTTCTCTCCAAATGAATAATCCTGACCCGCTCATCTTCGACTTGGTCTAATATTTTCTTAGTAGTATCTATTGAGCCATCATTAACTACAATCACTTCAATTTCCTGATAGCTTTGGGCAAGAATAGAATCTATGGCCTTCTGAAGGAATTTTTCCCCATTATAAACCGCCATTACTACGGAGACTAGCATGGATAAACCTCCTAAAGCTTCATCATTTTTAACATTGTCTTTAGTTTATTAAGATCCACTAAAATATCATCCTTATAGTGGTAATGGGCTGGTTCGTCTAGTACTAAATCCCCTTTCCCCACAAGATAGTAATAATCATGCTGCATATGATTAGATAAAACCCAAAAGCAAAAATGAATATAGCTAGGGGCAAGAAGCTCTAATACTTTGATCCCCGGGTTGCTAAATACCAGATTGGAAAGCCCACTACCATGGGGAGAAATTACTACCTCTACATTAGCAAAAAGATTTATTTGTTCGACAACTGTTAGAGACTCCAAAGTAACCTTGGTAAAGCCATAGTCCTCCAGAAGGGTCATCATCTCTTCTTCATTTAATACCTTACGAGCTCTAGCATGTTCTCTACTTATAAATATTCTTTTTTTATCTGGAAACTGTTTGGGATCTTTATAGACTAAAAACCTATCTCTTAAAAATTGACAACACCATAGGGGCATACACCAGCTATAACTACCCCGAAAAGTAACCAGTAAGTTCTTTGCTTGTAGATGTAGTCTCCTGTGAGTAGTTATTACCTTTTCCTTAGGGATGCCCAGTAAAGCCAAAGTTTCCTGTTGAAAGGGTAAATTATGACAATTGAACACATATTTATCCACCTTGCTATTAAAGTGTTCTAATAATGCTAATCTTGGTAAAACATCAAACATCCAGTGATAATAAATGGGGCTAAATTCGTAGGTTAATACTGCCACTGTTCCAGAGGTTTTCTTTAGAGGTGGTAAACTTTTTTGTTGAAAATAAGAGTGATCCTTGGGCTTCTTAAAATATTCCTTGGAAACATCCCAAAGGAGCTGATTGTCTGGAGTAATAATTGCCCCATTTGCTCCCCAGACCCTACCTTTAGGTATCAGAGCCATAAAGGCCGGTTGACCCTTGATATCTTCTTGTCCAGGATAAAGACTATGAAGCTCCTTATTTAATCCCTTAGGTTCTAACTCCCAAACTTTATTGTCCTTAAAATTGGGTTGTTGATAATATCTTTTTTTATTCTTTAACTTGCTTTGCTTCAACCACTGCCAAGTGGTTAAACTAAGCCCTCGCAAATTCACCAACCTCCCAAGCATTCTACTAATCCTTCATGTAAAGAATAACGAGGCTGCCATCCTAAAACTTCTCTAGCCTTATTGGGGTTCAAACAGATATGCTTAACATCACCCAGTCGCTGCCATTGATAAAGGGGATGAATAGAGAAATGAAGAATTTCCCTAAGGCTTTGATACAAATTATTAATGCTGGTCCCAATACCTGTACCAATATTAAGAGTTTCCCCCGCTCCTTTATTAAGAGCTAGAATATTAGCTCGAGCTACATCCTTAACATAAACAAAATCGCGAGTTTGCTCTCCATCCCCGAAAATTATGGGCGCCCTACCCCTTTTTATTTTCTCAAGGAAAATTGGGATGACTCCCCCCTCCCCTTGGCTATTTTGGCCTAGTCCATAAACATTGCCATATCTTAGGATAGTAAAATCTAGACCATACAATTTGTGAAACAGCTTTAGATAGCTTTCAGCCATATACTTAGAAGCACCATAAAAAGAAATTGGGTTGATAGGATCCTCCTCATTACTCCACTTTCCTAAGGACTCCCCATAGACCGCACAAGTAGAGGCATAAATAACCTTTTTAACTCCATAAAGATTGGCTAAACGAAGAATATTTAATGTCCCTAGAATATTAACCTTGCCATCCTCTAAAGGCTTTTGTAGGGATTGTTGAACATACACAAGGGCTGCCTGATGGATAATTACTTCAGGAGCCTCTCTTTTAATAATCTCTTCCAACTCAAAGTCCAAAATATCTAGCTTATAAAACTTAGCCCTAGGGTTAATATTTTTCTTTTTACCAGTCACTAGGTTATCAACCACTAGAACTTCATGACCTTCTTGGATTAATAAGTCTACTATATGGGAGCCAATAAATCCGGCCCCTCCTGTAACCATCACCTTCAAGATTATCACTCCATTAAAAAACTCATATCTCCTCCTTTTCATCATATTCCCCCAGAAAAAGAGTGTTCCTTAATAAGCATTTATCCTCACATTTTCATAGAATGGATATTAAAGGAGTGGAGACAATGGACTATTCCAAAGAGGTAAGCATTATCATCCCCACCTATAATCGGGTAGAATTGCTAGAATTTACTTTGCTTTCCTTATATAAGCAAAATTTTCCCATAAATAAGTTTGAAGTTATTGTTGTGAATGATTGTTCAACGGATGGCACTAAAAATTTTCTTAATGATTTAAACCCCCCCTTTGATCTAGTTGTTATCAACAATAAGAAAAACCAAGGTGCCGCTTATTCCCGCAACCAAGGCATAAAAAAAGCCCAGGGCAAACTGCTTATTTTTCTAGATGAAATGTTAGTAGATAGAAACTTTATTCAGAGCCATTTAAAATATCATGTTCAGGAAAACATGGTCATTACCACTCACTTTAATGGGCAAAGAATTTTTACCCATTACTATGAAAATTTTAGTGGAAAACAAAAAAGGTTATTTAAAAAAACAACCCTGAACCTTACTAGCAAAAAACAAGTGACTATTAAAAAAGGCGTTAAGCGGCTGATACAGCCTAAGAAAATATTAAATCAAGAGTTTATGAGCTATGGTTTAGAGTCCAAAGTAATTTCCAAATGGTATACAGCATTACAAGCTCAATACGGTATGTATTTACAAAGAATGGCTGCTCCCTGGTATACCTTTGTTACTAATGGAGTGTCCCTTTCTAAGGCTCTTATTGAGGAAGCTGGCCTTTTTGATGAGAACTTCAAAGGAGCCTGGATGGAAGATTGGGAGCTAGGACTTCGTCTGCATCAAAAAGGAGCTATATTTTATAATGCTCCCGATATAACCTGCTATCACCAAAATCATCCTATCGGCAGAGATATTAAGGGCACTCTAATTAACTGCTTGTACTTTGGCGAAAAATATCCCTTTCCAGAAGTCATGTTAATCCCTACCTTGTCTACCTCATTTAAATGGACTGTAGAAAGTTTGGGCAAAACATTGACTCAGTTTAGACAATTGGAAAGAAAAGACGAAGATCATTACAGCCAATTACTCAAAGCTTTTAAAGAATTAATCCTAATCTTTAAATTGTATATTCAGGATATAGTAATGGATGCCAATTTGCCCTTATTAACAGATTTTCAACAAGGGTTTGTCCGTTGGAATCCCCACTTCGCCCCTAAGGTAAAGGAACAGTTAAGAAGGCTAGAACAGGAAGATTATTTATCTTCCAATTACAGCTATTTTATTAAAGGCTTTAAGGATTTACTTAGGTTGCCTATAAAGAATTCAAAGGGGGTTTTCTATGAAAAAGCTTTATATAGTGGGGGCCTTTAATTTAGATATTTTTAAGCTCCTCAAAGCTATTAATGATGTTCAGCCCACCTGGCAGGTTAAAGGCTTTATCGATAGCAAAAAAAAATATGCGGGCAGGGAACCTTTTGGCTTACCCATCTATGAAGGAAAAAAAGAAATAGAAAGTTTAGCTCAAGATAAGAGCAATTACTTCTTTTATAATAAGTTTCGCCCTAACAAAACCTTAAAATTATTACGAGAATTAAATTGTCATTTTCCCAACCTAATCCATCCTAGCGTTGATATGAACTTTGTGAAGATTGGTGAAGGCTGTATAGTTAGCCATGGTTGTATCTTAGGGGGCTTTATTAAAATCGGAGACTTCGTTACCTTGCGGAACCATTGCCAAATTAATCACGATACGGTAATCCAAGATCATGTTTTTGTAGGGCCAGGGGCCAATATCGGAAGTAGTGTTTTGTTGAAAAAGCATAGTTTTATTGGCCAGGGGGCAATTGTTATGCGGGGAGTAACTGTTGGTGAAGGAAGTTTGGTTGGAGCCGGGGCGGTGGTCACCAAAGATGTACCCCCCAATACTGTTGTAATCGGCATTCCCGCCAAACCAATGAAAAAATAAAAAGGTGATATTTTTGAGAAAGCCAGATATAAAGCTAGGAAAGTGGAAATTCTATCAAGTAAAATTGGAGGATAAAACTGTTTTTAATAATTACCTTAAAGCTAGTCAGTGGCCTGTAAACCTTTGGTCTGCTAATTTTCCTTTTATTTGGGCTTTTGGCCAATCCCCCCAAAGAAAATTACTCTGGAGAATTATAGATGGCCTCTTAGTCACTTTTGTTTTAAACAAAGATAATATTCTCTCCTTGCTTTGTCTGCCCTTTGGGTCAGGTAATATAGATACCCTTATAAATGTACTTTATAAATCTATGAGTTACTGTAAGGACTGGAATGGCAAGAAAGGCCCTAAAACTAGACTCAGGACTATAAATAGTGAGCAACTAGAATATTTACAAACTTCATCTTCATTTAATGATTTGTTCAAAATAAAACAATTAAGGGGTCTGGAAAGGCATTATAGTATCCCTGAGTTAATAGCCTTACAAGGAAAAAAGTTTGAATCCCTAAGAAAAACTTTAAATAGGTTTTATAGAAAATATCCTAAAATAGAACTTAAGGAATATATTCCAGCCTATTATAAAGATATTCTTGTGTTCAATGAGGAATGGGAGAAAAAAGCTAGAAATAAATATTCCACTATTTTCGATAGAATTTATTTTAAAGAAATCCTGAAAAACCAAAGGGAATTGGATATGCTGGTCCTTGTAGCCTTCTATGACAATAAAGTTGTTGGGGTAAATCTAAGTAATCTCGCTCCAAAGGCTGAGGGCTGGGGCTGTATTTGTAAATCCAATAAAGAATTCGAAGGGCTAAATGAAGCCTTAGTCTTAGCCATGGTCAAAAAGATATACGCTTTGAATAATAGTAGTAAGTATTTAAATGTTGGCAGTGATATGGGTAATAAAGGCCTTATGCAATTTAAGGAGAAATTTAGACCCGTAAAAAATCTTGAAAGGTACAGACTTTATATTAAATAACAAAAGGCTTAGAGATAAACAGATCTCTAAGCCAATTTATATACTACGAGCTATCTATGTTAATTGTGATAGGTAATAGGCGTATTCCAATGGTCTTTGATAAATTAGTTTTCTGTGTTGGAAACTTTCTATTTTCTGATAGATGACTTTTTGTGGCTTACCGTTTATCTCAATAATCCATGGTTTACCAGTTTCATCTAGTATAAAATCAACACTTATTTCACCCAATAAACCAATATGTTTCTCCACTAACTCGGCTGCTTTAATACTGAGATTATTTAAAACCTTTAGTAGTTTAAAACCCTTTTCTACAGTAAAAAACTGAGGAATTAATAATTCCCCATCATAGATTTCTTTTAAAATACTGGGATTAAAAAAGCCCTCATAGGCTACTCTGCTGACAACACTGGTAACCAGCCAATTCCCAGTAATATCTTTTTGCACCAATAAGCGTAAATCAAAAAGACATTGATTTATCATTCTTGACCGTATCCCTCTTTGCATGATAAATTGCCCTTCACCCAGTATGCCCTTTAGCTTTGCCCCTATATCTTCATGTCTTTCGCAAATATATCGAGGAGCCAAGCTATGGCTAGAAATTAAGATGCTGCCGCTATCTATTTGCTCCAGCCTATAGACATTTTTCCCTTTGTTCCCGTACACAGGTTTTAGGTATAGAAGCTTCCATGCTTCCAGTAAATCAGGAAGAATAGAGGCATCATACAAGAAAGTTTTAGGAGTAAATATCTTTAACTCTGATTTTTCAAGCTGCCGATAAACATCCCATTTATTAAAATGAGTAATTTTATTAAAATATTTTTCCCCTATCATTCTCTCTAAGGGGCGCAGCTTTTTGCTCGATTTATTATAACATCGATTATAGACCGCATCTGGAAGATCTAGGGTAGCTTCTTTATAGCCCTTGGAAGATTTTATTATGCCTTTAATCTTTTTTTTGCGCAAATCTATATTAGCAGGTGTAAATGAACATAGACGCATTTTTAAGTTTTTTTTGCGAAATTCTTGATACAATTCCAGAATTTTTTTTCTATCTTTTTTTCGAGGTACCATAATTCCAATCAACGGTAAATCCTTCAAATCCTCCCCACCTCTCAATATTGCTTCGTTATATAATATAAAAACTACTCGAAAAATGTACTAAGTTTTCTCTAGATTTACTCTCAACAGAACACCTAGAAAAATCTATGCATATACTGAAAATATAGAGAAAAAGGAGGTAATTTATATGGGTTATATTCCTGGTCCACCCGGCCCGCCCGGTCCACCTGGCCCACCCGGTCAACCTGGTCAACCTGGTCAACCTGGTCAACCTGGTCCACCTGGCCTTTCAGGAGGAGGGATATTAGGTTTTGCTGACTTTTATGCGCTAATGCCTCCCGATAATCCCTTAACAATTGGGGCCGGTGAAGATATTGCATTTCCGCAAGATGGGGCTACCGGCGGAACGACTATTACTAGAATTAGCGACACCGAATTCAACTTAGCTGAAATTAGCACTTATCAAGTTTTTTTCCAGGTAAGTGTCAGCGAAGAAGGTCAACTGGTTTTAACTCTCAACGGAGAAGAGTTAGATTATACGGTGGTAGGAAGAGAAACAGGAACATCTCAGATAGTAGGTATGGCCTATGTGACTACAACAGTTGCTGATTCTGTACTCACTTTACGAAATCCTGAAAATAGTACCACGGCATTAACCATCACCCCTACCGCTGGAGGAACAGAGGCTGTTTCAGCACACCTAATTATCGTACATGTGGAAGTCGAAGAGTATAGAACTCCAGATCCATATGAAATCTATGTTCAAGCTGGCGCAACTGATGGTGATGGCACTCGCACTAAGCCCTTTGGAACAATTGAAGAAGGTATAGCAGCTGTAGCACCTACAGGTACTGTTCATATCTTAGGTGGCACATATCCAATTACTGCTCAAATAACAGTAAATAAACCAGGAATTACTTTAAAGGGATATCCCAATACAGTAATTGAATTACAAGCTGCTGTTACAGCCTTTATGGTTGTTGGTGATGGAATAACCATCGACGGACTTACTATTACCAGTGATGAGCCCTATGCTGCTGAATTTATTCAAATTGGTGGAACCAACAACAAGATAATTAACAATATTATTTTTGGCCCTGAGCAAGAAGGACCATCTGATGGATGGGTAACAAACCGAGGTTTTGTGACCCAAATAGGAAATATGCAAAATCTCTTGGTGCAAAATAATGTATTTTATTCTCTTCGCCAACCTGCTTATATAAATCCAAATACTACTGGTCATATAATAAATAATATCGTATACAATACGAGAGGATTTGTTGTGGAGGAAGCTGTATTTGTCTTTTCAGGTAACTCCTGGGGAATACCAGCTAATGCTGTAGATATAGCATTATTAGAAGGAACACAAACAGGACCTCCTTATGATCCTATAAGTGAACTAGAAGCTAATAACAGCAATGCTGTAATAAGCGATCAAAGAGTATAATAATACAAGGGGACTGTTAGATATTATCACTTTCTAAAGTGACAATAACTCCGTCCCCTTGGTTCATTATGCTATTGTATAAAGGTATCTTGTGGACTATGTAGTAATATATATTGTAAAATAAAGAAGATTAGTATTCCCTAGGATATAAAAATACCCCTGGTTTTCTATAAATTTAGGAGGTGCCTTTTTGTTAGAAAATAACTTTAAAAGGGTCCAAAAAGTTCTTTTTATTATTTTGCTTGCCAATATATTTATAGCTGTATTAAAAATTATTACAGGCTCAATTATTAAAAGTGCCAGTTTGACCGCAGACGGATTCCATTCTCTTTCAGATGCGTCTTCTAACATTGTTGGGTTAATCGGAATTCATTTTGCTTCTAAACCAAAAGATGAGGACCATCCTTATGGGCATAATAAATTTGAAACATTAGCAGGTTTATTTATATCTGTTATGTTGTTTTTTGCTGGTGGAAAAGTTATTTTAGGGGCAATTGAAAGGTTTCAGAACCCAATAGCTCTTGAAATATCAATAGAAAGTCTTATCGTATTAATTTTCACCTTAATCGTTAATATTGTGGTTTCTATTACAGAATATAGAAAAGGAAAAGAACTTAATAGTCCAATTCTTATTTCAGACTCCATGCACACAAGAAGTGACATTTTTGTATCCATGGGGGTTTTAGCAACCCTTATAGGTGTTAAATTAGGTTTTCCTCCTATAATCGACCCTCTTACTTCCATAATAGTAGCCCTTTTCATACTTCACATAGGCTATGAAATTTTCAAAGATAATAGCTATGTACTTCTTGACGGTGTAGCAGTTTGTTCAGAAGAGATTAAGGATGTTGTAATGAGTTTTGAAGATGTAAAAGATGCTCATAAAATTCGGAGTAGAGGCAGTATTAATAATTTAAATATTGACTTACACATAGAAGTTGATGCAACACTGGATGTGGAAAAAACTCATAAACTAGTTCACGATATAGAAGATGCTATCAAAGAAAAAATTAATGAAAACTCACAAGTAATAGTTCATGTTGAACCTTATAATGAAGAATAGTAAAAAGATTGAATTTTAATCATAATTACTATTCTTATTTTTCTAGTTCATTAATTGCTAAACAGGTCAAACCAATAGATAGAAAAATTACAGCACTCTTACTTTCAATTTTATTCATAATGGTTAGAATAAATGTAGCAATCCCCATTGCCAAAGCAAGGGCTTTAAATATAAGCTTCTTTAAATCCCTATTCATTATTCTTTTCTCCTTTCCTCAAGTCGCCAATTTAGAGCTTTTCTCTAACGCTCCAATGCATAGCGAATAATCTGTTCAAGATACTCTTTATCTGTCCAGTCAAAGTTAGATCCGCTTGCTTCCATTAAAGCAGTTTCCCATGGTTCATAGGTAGCTGGGTCTTTTTTTGCAACAGATTTCTTTAACAAATTACATAGAGTACGGTCTCTCCAAGTCATAACATCTTCCTTCCAGGCACCTCTACAATAAAAACATGGAATATCTTTTAGTTCATTTTTAAAATTTCGCTCTTTCAATTCATTCATTGCTTTTTTATCATATGGGGATGCTCCTACGGCAAAGGTAATAATCTTCTTATCCTTCAATTTATTAAAATTTTTCCTTAGAAAAGAAATACCTGCAATACCCGAAGCGTATACTCCCCCTCCTAAAATGATAACATCATATTTTGCTATTTGTTCCACTTTTGCTTTTTTTGTTTCAACCAAATCACAAGATAATTCCTCTGCTAGCCATTGGGCATATTTTTTTGTTGCCCCATATTTAGACTGATAAATTACAACTATACTCACATGTACTCCCCCCCTAGCCTTTTTTATTTCTTATGTAAAATATTGTCACTATAGCTAATACTAGAAATATAAACTTTACCCAATCCAAAAAATTTGTAGAGTAACTCCAAAGAATCATTACCTTCTCACCTTTTTTTTATTTTTATTTAACTTCTCTAACTAATTAAAAAAACCTTTTCTCCCCACCATCATCATGCAAAATAAAATGTTCCTTTGTTATCAAAAGAATATTCTGGGGCAAACTATTAAACAAAAAAAGGATGGGTGCAAGTTGTCTATCAAATTTTGTCTAAAGCCGAAACAAGCTCTAATCAGTGCTTTAAATCCAAAAACTTGGCTAACAGCTTTAATCGGCTTTAGTATTATGGAAGGATTTTTTCGATTTGCCCCTAAAATACGACTTGATAGGATTGATTTGTTTACCTTAAATGGAACTTATTTTTTA
>JAAZJU010000091.1 GCA_012800195.1 Clostridia bacterium | reverse complement strand
TAGAATAGTGTGTAAGTGTGATAGCTTTTGAGCTATCACACTAATTTTTATTCCTCTCATAGATAATTCTCAACCCCTCTAAGGTCAAAAGTTTATCAATGTGGTCGATGGTTTCTGAATTTTCGGCAATCTGCTCTGCCATACCACCAGTGGCCACAACCGTAACATTTCTGGCCTTAGTTTCCTTTTTCATTCTTTTCACAATACCATCTACCATACCTGCATACCCATAAAGGATGCCTGACTGAATAGCATGAACGGTATTTTTACCAATCACTCTGGGGGGAGTTAATAATTCAACCTTGGGAAGTTTAGAAGTTTTTTGAAATAAAGCTTCCATAGAAATATTCACACCAGGGGTAATAACTCCTCCTAAATATTCCCCTTTAGCAGATACACAGCAAAAAGTGGTGGCTGTACCAAAGTCTACTATTATCAAGGGACCACCATATTTCTCGTAGGCCGCTACGGCATTTACTATCCTATCTGCCCCCACTTCCCTGGGGTTATCATACATAATGGGAATACCTGTTTTTATCCCTGGACCCACCACAAGGGGCTGACATTTAAAATACTCTTCTGCCATTTCTTCTAAGGCACTCATGATGGGAGGAACAACAGAAGAATAAATAACTGCATCAATCTCCTTAGGGTCAATGTTTTTATACTCAAAGAGATTATAAAGAAGCATACCGAATTCATCAGCAGTCTTTTGCCTATCCGTAGCAATACGCCAATAGGTTAGAAGCTCTTTTCCCTTGTAGACACCTATAACCATATTGGTATTGCCTATATCAAAAACTAATAGCACTCCTAAGACCTCCTTTTAGTTTCTTTCTCTATAATTATCTAAAGCTCTAACCAAAGCAACTATAATTACAGCTGCTAATATCACTTCAAAGATAGTATTACTAACCACAATAGCTAGAGCTGCCGCTAAAGGTAAATAGCCAAATAATACAGACAAACCTAAAAAACCTAGAGTATTGGTTAAGGTACCCACAATGGCCGCCATAACGGAAGCAAAGATTACATGTCTTCTAAAAATCCAAAAAGCATAGTAAGATGTAATCCCTATTAAAACCCTAGGTAAGATACGAACAATGGGATCAGCAGGTATAGCTCCAGTTGGTGTCAAAAAACTATATACCCCAAAAATCAAGCCTGTTAAACCACCCACCATAGGCCCTTGTAAAATGCCACCTAGCACAACTGGAATATGCATAATCGTAATTCTACCAGCCAAGTTGGGCATGGGAATAAACCCTAGACCTGTAGTACCTAAAACAATAGCTATAGCCCCCAACATTCCTGCAATAACCATTTTCTTGGTGCCCATAACTCTCCTGGTACCTGCCATCTCGCACCCCCTAGTAGCTAAAAAAAGCCCTCTGGAAACATACTTGTCCCAGAAGGCTAAAATAGACATAAATCTAACTATTAATAGTATCCGTCCCGGTCCAGATGGTTCCAAGCGGTAAATCACATTTTCAAATGTCTTGGTGAATGAATTTTATTAATGCGGTACAGGGCTTTAAGGCTCCCGTCAGCCAGGGCAATCCATTAACTAATATAGTTTAGCACCAACATATATCCTTGTAAATAGTATTTTTATTCAGCTAATAGATAATTTACTTGCAAGAAGGGAGCTAAAAGATGCTGTTCCTCTCGAGTGATTTTTATTGCTACTTGGTAG
>JAAZJU010000005.1 GCA_012800195.1 Clostridia bacterium | reverse complement strand
GTTGCTAATACGGCTGTGATCGCAGCAGTTGTGGTTGTTTTACCATGGTCAACGTGTCCGATGGTACCAATATTAACGTGGGGTTTGGTTCTTTCAAATTTGGATTTTGCCATTCTTATTTTCCTCCTTTAACTTAAATTAAATATAATTTAGAGAATGCTTAAAGTTATGGTTTTCTCTTAAATATTAAGCACCTTGTCTTTTGAGAATTATTTCTTCAGCAATATTTTTGGGTACTTCTTCGTAGTGAGAGAAGAACATTGTATATACACCACGACCTTGAGTCTTGGAACGAAGGTCAGTAGCATAACCAAACATTTCGGATAAAGGAACATAGCCTCTGATGACTTGACCATTACCCCTTGCTTCCATACCTTCAATACGACCCCTTCTGGAGTTCATGTCACCCATTACATCACCCATATACTCTTCAGGCACAACAACTTCTACCTTCATAGTGGGTTCCAGGATAACAGCGTCCCCTAGTTTAGTCGCATTCTTGAAAGCCATCGAACCAGCTACCTTAAAGGCCATTTCTGAAGAGTCAACTTCATGATAAGAACCGTCTACTACAGTAGCTTTAATATCTACAGCTGGATATCCTGCTAAGATACCGTTTTCCATAGCCTCTCTAATCCCTGCTTCAATGGGGGAGATGTATTCTTTAGGAATTGCACCACCCACAATTTTACTTTCGAATTGGAAACCACTACCTGGCTCCAATGGTTCAAATTCAACCACACAGTGACCGTATTGACCACGACCACCAGATTGACGAACAAACTTGCCTTCAGATTTGAATGCCTTTTTAATTGTTTCTTTATAAGCAACCTGGGGTCTACCAACAGTCGCCCCAACTTTAAATTCTCTGATTAGCCGGTCTGAGATAATTTCTAAGTGTAATTCACCCATCCCAGCAATGATAGTTTCTCCAGTTTCGGCGTCGGCATAGGTTTTAAAAGTTGGGTCTTCTTCTGCTAATTTAGCCAAAGCTGTACCCAGCTTCTCTTGGTCAGCCTTAGTATTGGGCTCTATGGATACCCTAATAACTGGCTCAGGAAACTCCATAGATTCTAAGATTATTGGATTCTCATCTGTACAGAGGGTATCCCCTGTGGAAGTGTCTTTTAAACCTACTGCTGCAGCAATATCACCAGCATAAACAGCATCGACATCCTCCCGGTGATTGGCATGCATTTGGAGAATCCGCCCAATTCTTTCTTTTTTGCCCTTAGTGGAATTGTAAACATATGATCCTGCCTTCAATACCCCAGAATAAACCCTGAAGAAAGAAAGCTTACCAACATAAGGGTCAGTCATTACTTTAAAAGCAAGAGCAGCAAAGGGCTCATTATCATCTGCTTTTCGGAAACCTTCCTCATCATTATCCGGAATAATACCATGAACAGGTGGTACATCCAAAGGCGAAGGAGCATAATTAATAACAGCATCTAATAATAATTGTACACCTTTATTTTTGAATGCAGATCCACAAAGAACCGGAATAATCTTCACACCAATAGTTGCTGTCCGAAGGGCCTTGATAATTTCTTCTTGTGTTAATTCTTCGCCCTCAAGATATTTCATCATTAGATCTTCATCGGTTTCAGCAACAGCATCCAATAATTTTTCTCTGTATTCAGCTACTAAATCTTCCATATCATCAGGAATTGGAGCTTCTTCGGTATTACCAAAATCATCTTTATATATAAAAGCAGTATTAGCAACCAGATCAACAACACCTGTAAAATTATCTTCACTTCCTATAGGAAGTTGAATAGGAATAGGGTTAGCACCAAGTCTGCTTTTAATTTGACCTACAACATTTAAGAAATCCGCACCTACTCTATCCATCTTGTTTACAAAAGCAATCCTAGGGACGCCATATTTATCAGCTTGACGCCAAACTGTTTCAGATTGGGGCTCAACGCCACCAACGGCACAGAACACAGCAATAGAACTATCAAGAACCCTTAAGGAACGCTCAACCTCGACGGTGAAATCCACATGCCCTGGCGTATCAATAATGTTAATACGATTTCCTTTCCATTGAGCAGTAGTAGCCGCAGAAGTTATTGTAATACCCCGCTCTTGTTCTTGGACCATCCAGTCCATAGTGGCGGACCCGTCATGGGTCTCACCTAACTTATGAACCCTTCCTGTGTAAAATAGAATACGCTCGGTAGTGGTGGTTTTCCCTGCATCTATGTGGGCCATGATACCAATATTTCTTGTTTTGTCTAGTGGAAAAGCTCTAGCCACGAAAAATCCTCCTTCCAGATAACCACCTAGTTATCTTACCAACGATAGTGGGCAAATGCTTTGTTTGCCTCAGCCATCTTATGTGTATCTTCACGTTTTTTAACAGATGCCCCAGTGTTGTTAGCGGCATCCATTAACTCACCAGCAATCCGTTGCTCTATAGTTTTTTCTCCACGTTTCCGTGCATGAACCACTAACCAACGGATACCTAAAGTTAATTTTCTTTCAGGTCTAACCTCTACAGGTACTTGGTAGTTTGCACCACCCACCCTGCGAGCTTTAACCTCCAATACAGGCATAACATTTTTCAACGCTTCTTCAAAAACCTCAATAGGTTCTTTACCTGTTTTATCCTTAATAATTTCAAAAGCACCATAAACAGCTGTTTCAGCTATGCTCTTCTTACCATCTAACATAACTTGGTTGATAAACTTAGTTACTTTTTTACTGTTATAAATAGGATCAGCTAACACTTCTCTTTTGGGAGCTGCACCTTTTCTTGGCATTAATTCCCCCCCTTTACCAAATATTTAGATCTAATTAGATTATTTTTTTGCACCTTTTGGTCTCTTTGTACCATATTTGGAACGGCTTTGACTACGGTTTTGCACACCTGCTGTATCCAGTGCACCACGAACTAAGTGGTAACGCACACCAGGCAAGTCTTTAACACGACCACCCCTAACAAGTACAACGGAGTGCTCCTGTAAATTATGTCCAATTCCAGGAATATATGTTGTAACCTCTAAACCATTTGTTAACCTTACCCTAGCAATTTTACGCAATGCAGAGTTTGGTTTTTTGGGTGTAGTTGTATAAACTCTAGTACATACTCCTCTTTTTTGGGGAGATTCCTTTAATGCAGGAGAATTTGACTTTTGAGTAATTGTCTTTCTACCTTTTCTAACCAACTGGTTAATTGTTGGCATTCCCCACACCTCCTTCCTTAGATGCTTTAATCACATAAAATAAAATAGTTCCAAGTCGAGAGGTTATAAACCTGATTCTCGACTTGTCAACTTTAAAATCTTATTGTTTTAAGATAGCCGCTGCTGCAGCCCCTACCTCAATTCCAAAAGCTCTTCCTAATTCTTTCATGGTAGGAACCCTTACAATCTGGACTCCCCTTGATTTGGCTTCTTGCTCCAAAGGGTCGATTACCTTGGTTTCTGCATCTTTGGCAATATACAATACTTTAACTTGTTCCTTTTGCAAGGCTTTAGCAGTCTGTTTAGCCCCAATGACCTTAGGGATATTTTTTAGTGCATCCATTTCCACTAAAACCTCCTTGATATTACACACACTTGGATATTTTAGCATCCCATATTTTTTATGTCAAGCTGGATTCTTCTACTGTTTCGGCGGATGCTTCGGCAGACAAAACCTTAAGATTACGGTATCTACTCATTCCAGTACCTGCAGGAATAAGCTTACCAATAATTACATTTTCTTTAAGTCCTAACAATGGATCACTCTTACCTTTAATTGCAGAGTCCGTTAGAACCCTAGTAGTTTCTTGGAAGGATGCCGCTGATAAGAAAGAGTCAGTGGCCAAGGAAGCTTTGGTTATACCTAAGAGCACTGCATTAGCTGTTGCAGGCTCACCACCCTCGGCAATAACCCTAGCATTTTCCTCTTCAAAATCAAAGATATCCACCAAACCACCAGGTAATAGATCCGTATCTCCAGAATCTTCAACTTTAACTTTTCTTAGCATTTGTCTGACCATGACCTCAATGTGTTTATCATTAATATCAACACCTTGTAAACGATAAACCCGTTGAACCTCATGGAGTAAGTAGGATTGGACACCCCGTAAACCTTTAACTCTTAATAGATCGTGGGGATTGACGGATCCTTCCGTTAATTCTTGACCAGCCTCAACCCGTTGGCCATCATACACACTTAGACGGGAACCATAAGGTACTTGATAAGTTTCAGTGGTACCGTCTTCATGGGTAACATCAATTTCCTTGCGGGTTTTGGTATCTCTAATGCTAACCACCCCGTCAATCTCACTAATCAAGGCTTGCCCTTTGGGCTTTCTAGCTTCAAAGAGTTCTTCGACCCTTGGTAAACCTTGAGTAATATCATCCCCAGCAACTCCACCTGTATGGAAGGTTCTCATGGTCAACTGAGTACCTGGTTCACCTATTGATTGGGCAGCAATAATTCCCACTGCTTCTCCAATATCTACATATTGTCCTGTAGCTAGGTTCCGACCATAGCATTTTCTACATACACCATAGCGGGTTTTACAGGTTAAAGCAGTACGTATCTCAACTTTTTCAATCCCACTAGCTTCAATAAGAGCTGCTTGTTCATCAGTAATCATTTCATTGGCCCGAGCTAAAAGTTCACCGGTTTCAGGATGCTTCACATCTTTAGAAGATATTCTACCAGCAATCCTTTCCTCTAGTCTTTCAATTATTTCGTTGCCATTTTTAACTGGTCCTACTACAATGCCATCCAAGACTCCACAATCATCTTCTCTTACTATGGCATCTTGGGCAACATCCACCAAGCGACGGGTTAGGTAACCCGAGTCAGCAGTTCTTAAAGCAGTATCTGCTAAACCTTTCCGAGCTCCGTGGGTAGAAATAAAGTATTCCAATACCGTCAAGCCTTCCCGGAAGTTAGCTTTAATGGGCAACTCAATTGTTCTTCCGGAGGGATCAGCCATAAGTCCCCGCATACCTGCTAACTGACGAATTTGTTGAATATTACCCCGTGCTCCTGAAATAGCCATCATATAAATACTATTAAAGTCATCTAAGGTTTCTAAAAGAGATTTCGTTACAGCTTCAGTAGCTCTATTCCAAACATCTATGATTAACTGATACCTTTCTTCCTCGGTAATTAAACCTCTTCTGAACTTTTGTTCAATAATTTCAACTTTATTTTCAGATTCATTTAGTATATCGGCTTTATCTTCAGGAATTGTGATATCACTAATACTTACTGTAATCCCTGCTCTAGTTGCGAAAGTAAACCCTAATCTTTTAATACCATCTAGCATTTGGGCAGTTTTAGCTGATCCTAGCTTTCTGTAACATTGAGCTACTATATTACCCAATTCCTTTTGAGTTACCACATGGTTAATATAAGGTAAACCTTCAGGCATTGCAGAGTTTAAGATAACTCTTCCCGCGGTAGTTTCTATAATTTCAGAACCATATCTAATCTTTATCTTGGCATGAAGATCTACGGCCTTAGCATCATATGCGAGAACTACCTCATCTGCATCCTTATAGACTGAACCTTCTCCTAAAGCCCCTTCCTTTTCAACAGTTAGATAATAGACTCCTAAAACCATATCCTGGGTAGGAGTTACTACTGGGCGACCATCCTTGGGATTTAAGATATTATGAGCAGCAAGCATTAATAATCTAGCTTCCGCTTGAGCCTCAGCAGACAAGGGTACATGGACTGCCATTTGGTCACCATCAAAGTCCGCGTTATAGGCTGTACAAACCAAAGGATGGATTTTTAAAGCTCTTCCCTCAACCAAGACTGGTTCAAAGGCTTGAATACCTAATCTGTGCAAGGTTGGTGCTCTATTTAAAAGCACTGGATGTTCTTTGATAACCTCTTCTAAAACATCCCAAACCTCAGTTTTAACTCTTTCCACCATGCGCTTCGCACTCTTGATATTATGAGCATGGCCATCATTGACTAATTTCTTCATTACAAAAGGTTTGAATAGTTCTAAAGCCATTTCCTTTGGAAGACCACATTGGTGCATTTTTAATTCTGGACCAACCACAATTACAGACCGACCCGAATAGTCAACCCTCTTACCTAAGAGGTTTTGTCTAAAGCGACCCTGTTTACCTTTCAGCATATCACTTAAGGATTTTAATGGTCTGTTTCCAGGACCAGTTACAGGTCTGCCTCTCCGTCCATTGTCTATTAAAGCATCTACTGCTTCTTGAAGCATTCTTTTTTCGTTACGAACAATAATATCTGGGGCCCCTAGGTCCAATAGTCTTTTCAGTCTGTTATTTCTATTGATAACCCGCCTATATAAATCATTTAAGTCTGAAGTCGCAAATCTTCCTCCGTCTAACTGAACCATCGGTCTCAATTCGGGAGGAATCACAGGGATAACATCTAAAACCATCCACATGGGACTATTGCCAGATTTCTTGAAAGCTTCTATAACCTCTAACCTGCGAATTGCCCGGATTTTTCTTTGTCCAGTGGTATCCCTTATTTCCTGCTTAAGTTCAGCATAATACTCATCTAAATCAATTTCCTCTAGGAGCTTTTTAATGGCTTCCGCACCTATACCTGCTTCAAAACGGTTGCCATATTTCTCCTTATTTTCCCGATACTCTGTTTCAGTTAATAACTGTTTCTTCATTAAAGGTGTATCCCCTGGTTCTATCACTATATAGGATACAAAATAGATAACCTTTTCCAAAGATCTGGGAGACATATCCAATAAAAGACCCATACGACTTGGTATACCTTTAAAGTACCAAATATGAGTACAGGGTGCGGCTAGCTCTATATGCCCTAATCTTTCTCGGCGAACCTTTGAGCGAGTAACTTCCACACCACATCTATCACAAATAATACCTTTATACCGGACTCTCTTATATTTACCGCAATGACATTCCCAATCCCGGGTAGGCCCAAATATTTTTTCACAAAAAAGTCCTTCCCGTTCCGGCTTTAGTGTACGATAATTGATAGTTTCCGGTTTTTTAACTTCTCCACTGGACCAAGCCCGAATTTGTTCCGGAGAAGCTAAACCTATACGCATTCGGTCAAAATTATTAACATCTAACAAGGGCCTCGCTCCTTCCCTAATTAAATTCCCTCAACACCTTACAGACCAAAATCATCATCATCAGTGGCCTCATCATCCTCATTGTCGACAAAATTAATTTCTGCATCTTCAATGATTAAATCATCATCATCCTCTTCATAATCCTCTTCTTCCTCCTCATCGGTAATAATGCTAGGTGGAGCAGGTTGTTTTTCCTTTTTTTCATCTATTTGAATGTCTAACCCTAGTTCCTTAGCTGTCTCGACAATGTCCTCTTCCGTTTCTTTAATCTCAATTTCTTGGTTATCTTCGGAAAGGATTTTCACATCTAAAGCTAGACTTTGTAACTCCTTAATTAATACCTTAAAGGATTCTGGCACACCGGGTTCTGGTACATTTTCACCCTTGACAATGGCCTCATAGGTTTTAACACGACCTACCACATCATCAGATTTAACCGTTAAAATTTCCTGCAAGGTATAGGCTGCGCCATAGGCTTCTAAAGCCCAAACCTCCATTTCCCCAAATCTCTGACCACCGAACTGAGCTTTTCCGCCTAAAGGCTGTTGAGTAACCAGAGAGTACGGGCCTGTCGAACGAGCATGGATCTTATCATCAACTAAGTGAGCTAGTTTCAACATATACATATAACCTACGGTTACAGTATTATCTATAACTTCACCACTACGGCCATCCCTTAATTTGAATTTCCCAGTTCGATCAAATCCGGCTTTTTCTAGATATTCCGCTATGTCTTTTTCTACAGCTCCATCAAAAACTGGGGTAGCCATATAAAGTCCTAGAGCTTTGGCTGCCATACCTAGATGAGTTTCCATAACCTGACCTATATTCATCCGGGAAGGTACTCCCAAGGGATTAAGAACAATCTCTATAGGTGTACCATCAGGTAGATAGGGCATATCTTCCTCAGGTAAAATCCGGGAAATTACTCCTTTATTACCATGTCGACCAGCCATTTTATCCCCTACAGAAATTTTTCTCTTTTGTGCTACATAAACTCTAACAATTTCATTAACCCCAGGGGCTAGCTCATCTCCATTTTCTCTTGTAAAGATTTTAACATCTACTATTTTTCCAGCTTCACCGTGGGGAACCCTTAAGGATGTATCTCTAACTTCCCTAGCTTTTTCACCGAAAATAGCCCTAAGTAGTCTTTCCTCCGCAGTTAGTTCTGTTTCTCCTTTAGGTGTAACCTTACCAACCAAGATATCCCCAGGTCTAACTTCAGCCCCTACACGAATAATTCCTTTTTCATCCAGATTCTTAAGGACATCTTCACCAACATTAGGAATATCTCTTGTGATTTCTTCAGGACCCAATTTGGTATCCCTAGCATCACATTCGTACTCTTCAATATGAATTGATGTATAATAATCTTCCTTAACAAGCTTTTCACTAATTAAGATAGCATCCTCATAGTTATACCCTTCCCAGGTCATAAAGGCCACTAGAACATTCCGCCCTAAAGCTAGTTCTCCTAGATCGGTAGATGCCCCATCTGCTAAAATATCACCTTTTTTAACAACTTGACCTTTTTTAACTATGGGTTTTTGGTTAACACATGTCCCCTGGTTCGAACGGGAGAACTTGGTTAATTTATAAGTATGTTTTTCTCCTAGGTCATTTCTAACCACAATTTCAGTGGCACTAACATTCTCCACTACCCCATCGGTTTCCGTAATAACCAGTACTCCTGAATCATAAGCGGCCTTAAATTCCATACCAGTTCCAACTATAGGAGCATCCGTACGAAGTAGGGGTACCGCCTGCCGTTGCATGTTAGCTCCCATCAAAGCACGGTTAGCATCGTCGTGCTCTAAGAAGGGAATCATAGCCGTACCAATGGATACTACTTGTTTAGGGGATACGTCCATGTATTCAACTTTATCACTATCTACTACTATGATTTCGGGACCATATCTGGCATTAACCTTGTTGTTAACAAATCTGCCTTCTTCATCTAAAGGAGCATTGGCCTGAGCCACTACATATTTATCCTCTTCGTCGGCAGTAAGGTATTCAATTTGCTCAGTTACCCTACCAGTTTCCTTATCTACTTTACGATATGGAGTCTCAATAAAACCAAATTCATTAATTCGAGCATAGGTACTCAAGGACCCAATTAAACCAATGTTGGGACCCTCAGGAGTTTCAATAGGACACATACGACCATAGTGAGATGGATGCACGTCACGGACTTCGAAACCAGCCCGTTCCCTGCTCAAACCACCAGGTCCTAAGGCACTTGCTCTTCTCTTATGAGTTAACTCTGCCAAGGGATTAGTCTGATCCATAAATTGCGACAATTGGCTAGAGCCAAAAAATTCTTTAATGGCAGCAACTACTGGGCGAATATTTATAAGTACTTGGGGGGTGATAACATCCACATCTTGGATTGTCATCCTTTCCCGAACTACCCTTTCCATTCTGGAAAGGCCTATCCTAAATTGATTCTGTAATAATTCCCCCACTGAACGAACCCTTCTATTACCTAAATGGTCAATATCATCGGGCTCGCCTTCCCCTTTAATTAAATTAATTAGATATTGAATACTGGCCACAATATCTTCCTTAGTAATATTGCGCGTGGAAGCAGGGACATCAACACCCAATTTTTTATTAAGCTTATATCTACCTACTTTAGCCAAATCGTATCTTTTGGGATCAAAAAATAAAGTGTTTATTAAGGATCGGGCACTATCAACAGTAGGGGGTTCCCCTGGTCTTAGTCTTTTATAAATTTCAACTAAAGCTTCTCCCTCAGATTCCGTATGATCTCTTTCTAAGGTCATGCGGATTCTCTCATCATCACCAAAAAGCTCTAGGATTTGTCCGTTACTACTATAGCCCAAAGCCCGCAATAACACTGTTGCGGGTAATTTACGGGTTCTGTCTACTCTGACAAAAATATTCTCATTAACATCTGTCTCAAATTCTAACCAGGCACCTCTATTAGGTATTATGGTAGAACTATATAGAGCTTTTCCACTAGCATCAATTGTTTTGGCATAATATGCCCCTGGTGAACGAACAAGCTGACTTACTATAACCCTTTCCGCACCATTAATAATAAAGGTGCCTTTGTTGGTCATCAATGGGAAATCCCCCATGAAGACTTCTTGTTCCTTAACTTCGCCGGTTTCTTTATTGATTAGCCTAACTTTTACGCGCAAGGGGGCTGCGTAAGTAACATCTCTTTCCTTACATTCTTCAACATCATACTTTGGTTCCCCCAAAGTGTAGTCAACAAATTCCAAAATTAGGTTCCCAGTAAAATCCTGAATAGGAGAAACCTCTTGAAAAGTCTCTTTTAGTCCCTCTTTTAGAAACCAATCATAGGAATTTTGTTGGATCTCAATAAGATTAGGCATTTCCATAACTTCCTCAATTTTTGAGAAGCTGTGCCTTTTTCTGAGCGCATGCGCCATTTGATTTTGAACCAATTACTTCACCCCTTAGCGTTATTTCTTTAATGAAAACACTTAAAGCAAGGCTAAATTTAGACCTCGCTTATTTAAACTAAAAGAATTAAAAAATACACTGTGTTACTAACTTTTTCCTGCGTCGCTTCGCTCCTGGTAAAAAGAGTAGACACCTCAGCAGTAGACTGCATCCAATCAGACTTCGCTGGCTCTCGTCTTCTCGGGCTGTCCTTGCATGGGTGCTACTAGCTTTTTACTGCGTCGCTTCGCTTCTGGTAAAAAGAGTAGACACCTCAACTATTCTTTCCAATATTCACCTAGTATATTCTTCCTGAAGCCTAATATTTCCATAGTTAGCATTAAGTCGCATTGTACAATATTAGCATAACAAAAACAAGAAGTCAATAATTGTCACACTAAGCGGTGGGATTTTTTTTCAAGTAAAAACACCCCTTAAGGGGTGTTTGAATTATTTTATTTCTACGCCTGCGCCTGCTTCTTCAAGTTTCTTTTTAACTTCTTCAGCTTCAGCTTTTTCTACTTTTTCTTTAACTGGTTTTGGAGCACCATCAACTAAATCTTTAGCTTCTTTTAAGCCTAAGCCAGTGATTTCACGTACTACTTTGATTACATTGATTTTCTTGTCTCCAGCGCTAGTTAAGATTACATCGAATTCAGTTTGCTCTTCAGCAGCTTCAGCAGCAGCAGCTGGAGCAGCAGCAGCGGCAACAGCTACAGGTGCAGCAGCACTTACACCAAACTCTTCTTCAAAAGCTTTTACTAGCTCAGATAATTCTAATACGGAAAGACCTTTAACTAATTCAATAATTTCATTTACTTTAGACATTCAAATTTTCCTCCTTTAATTTAAAACCCTATTTTTTTGGTATTTATCATATATTAACTACAAATTTTTTTAAGCTTCTTGTTCCTTGAGTTTCCTGACCTCTTCCAAAGCATAACCAAGTTTTCTGATAGGTCCTTGTAGTACATTGACCAGACCAGCAATTGGTGCTTGGAATACCGAGGCAACCTGTCCAAGGAGAATTTCTCTTGGTGGTAAATCTGCTAAAGCCTTTACTTCATCAAAGCCAATAACTTTACCCTCTAAAATACCACCCTTGATTTCCATCTTTTTGTATTCCTTGATGAACTTAGAAAGTACTTGAGCTGGAGCTACTGCATCTTCCAAGCCATAGGCTACTGCAGTTGGTCCTTGAAAATATTCTTCAGCACCTTCAATTCCCGCATCCTTAGCGGCAATTTTTAATAGAGTGTTTTTGATAACTCTATATTCAACACCTTGAGCCCTAAGTCTACTTCTTAGTTCAGTCACTTCAGCAACAGTCAACCCACGGTAATCGGTAATAATTACAGATTTTGCATTTGAAAACTTTTCAGTTACTTCAGCAACTACCTGTTTTTTTGTTTCGAGGTTACCCAAATTGTTTCACCCCCTCTAGTTATTGGTTACTGGTTACTAGTCACTAGTTATTGGTCGTTGGTTACTAGTTCCTGTATTAAAGATATTCTGTATCCCTTTAATACTAAGTACTATCAACTAACATCTAGCAACTAGAAACTAATTAAAATAGCCCCCGTAGACAACGGAGGCTGAATATACATAAATAAATGTATTCATCATTCCCCGCCTCGGTAGGATAATTAAGCTAGTGAGCCCCTACTGTCTACAGCGATACAAAAATATTATAACTAAAATTTCAGTTTTTGTCGATATTAAGCTTTTATTTTAATTAATGGGTTAATTTTTACACCAGGACCCATAGTTGAAGAAACTGTAACACTCCTCATATACTGCCCTTTAGCAGCAGCTGGCTTAGCTTTTTGCAAAGCATCCATTAAGGTTTCAAAGTTTTCTAGCAGTTTTTCAAGATCAAAGGAAACCTTGCCGATAGGGGCATGAACAATACTAGTTTTGTCCACACGATATTCAATCTTACCAGCTTTAACATCTTTAACAGCTCTATCAACATCAAAAGTAACTGTCCCAGTTTTAGGGTTAGGCATTAATCCTTTAGGTCCTAAGATACGTCCTAGCTTACCTACTGTACCCATCATATCTGGGGTGGCAATAACAACATCAAATCCAAACCAGCCACCTTGAATTTTAGCAATCATATCTTCATCCCCAACAAAATCGGCTCCAGCAGCTTCAGCTTCTTTGGCTTTTTCACCTTTAGCAAAAACTAAAACTGTACGGGTTTTACCGGTTCCATGAGGTAATACAACAGCACCTCTAACTTGTTGGTCGGCATGACGAGGGTCAACACTTAATTTAACTGCCACTTCTACAGTTTCATCAAACTTAGCCTTGGCAATATTTTTAACTATTTCTAGAGCCTCTTTAGGCTCATATAAAGCTTGTTTATCATATTCTTTTACAGCATCAAGATACTTTTTGCCTTGTTTAGCCATTATTTTTCCTCCTTAGTGGTATTCGGAAATTTTCCTCCCACAATGATTAGTGCGATAGAAATACTTACACACTTACGCACTTACACACTAATAAAATCTATCCTTCAACAATCTCAATACCCATGCTACGGGCAGTACCTTCTACCATTCTCATGGCTGCCTCAACTGAAGCGGCATTTAGGTCTTTCATTTTTGTTTCAGCAATTTCTCTTACTTTAGATACAGGTACTTTAGCCACTTTGTTACGATTTGGCTCACCAGAAGCAGTTTGAATACCTGCTGCTAATTTTAATAAAACAGCAGCTGGTGGAGTCTTTGTAACAAAGGTAAAGGATCTGTCAGCATAAACTGTAATTTCTACTGGAATAAGAAGACCAGGTTGTTGATTTTTTGTTCTTTCATTGAACTCTTTACAGAATCCCATAATATTAACACCATGTTGACCTAATGCAGGACCAACTGGTGGAGCTGGATTAGCTTTTCCTGCAGGTACTTGTAGCTTAATAAAACCTATAACCTTTTTAGCCATTTTAGGTACACCTCCTTAAACCAAAATGTGGTATGGCGGGCTAAAACCCTCCCACTCAATCCCTTATACACAAAACCAGTCCTTAGTATAGTCTACAATTAGACATTTTCCAAGAACAATTTTTAAATTCTACAAAGTTTTTTCAACTTGGGTAAAGTCTAATTCAACAGGGGTTTCTCTGCCGAACATGGATACCAGCACCTTAACTTTTCCTTTATCACCATGAATCTCTTCGATGGTTCCTAAGAAGTTTTCAAATGGGCCTGCAATGACTCGAACACTTTCACCAAGTTTAAAGTCAATTTTAGCTTTAGGCTCTTCAACGCCCATTTGCCTTAATAGTGCATGAACCTCTGAATCATGTAATGGCACCGGCTTAGCGCCCGTACCAACAAATCCAGTAACACCAGTTGTATTCCGAACTACATACCAGGAATCATCAGTCATAATCATTTCTACTAACACATAGCCAGGAAAAACCTTCTTTTTGGTAATCTTGCGTTTACCATTTTTGATTTCCACTTCGTCCTCTACAGGAACCAAGATTCTAAAAATCTTATCTTCCATGTGCATGGACTCTATACGTTTTTCCAGGTTTGTTTTAACTTTGTTTTCATACCCTGCATAAGTATGAATTACATACCATTTTTTCTCCATATTACAAGGGTCCGTCACCGTTGGCGGGACCTCACCCCCTCAAAAATCTATTGTTTTATAAAAACAACTGTAGACCGAAGTTAAGGATGGAGTCAACTATCCAAATCATTGCTGCAACAACCGCTACTGCAGTTAGGACTACACCTGTATATGTTATTAATTCTTTTTTATTAGGCCAATGGACTCTTTTTAGTTCGTTCCAAGAACCTTTTACAAACTGACGAGTCTTAGCCATGAAGCCATCTTTTTTTTCAACTGTTTTTGTAGCCATATTCTCACTTCCCCGATAAAAACTTAGCTATTACTTAGTCTCTTTGTGAACAGTGTGTGTTCTGCAAAAAGGACAATACTTGCTTAATTCTAATCTTTCAGGCTTATTTTTCTTGTTTTTATTTGTACTATAATTACGGCGTTTACATTCAGTACAAGCTAAAGCAATTCCTACGCGCACTGCCGCCACCTCCTAGCTAAACCTCATTTACATACTCTACCTATTTTTTCAGTACTCTACCTACTTTAGCACAACAATAAGTAGCATGTCAAGAATATATGTTAGTAACTAGTTACTGTCGTAGAATGTTCCCAATCACACTTCGCAAAGCTCGTGCTCTTGGACATTCCTGACATGGGTGCTACTTGCTACTTACTGCGTCGCTTTGCTTCTAGTAAGTAGAGTAGCGCCTCATAGTAACAATTTAACAAGCAGGGAAACCCCTGCTTGTTAAATATTAGTCTTCTGTAATAGCAGTTACTACTCCTGCTCCTACTGTACGGCCACCTTCACGGATAGCGAAGCGTAATCCTTCTTCGATAGCAATTGGAGTGATTAATTCGATGTCCATTTTTATGTTATCTCCAGGCATTACCATTTCGGTACCTTCTGGTAAGGTAATTACTCCTGTTACGTCTGTGGTTCTAAAGTAGAATTGTGGACGATATCCAT
>JAAZJU010000090.1 GCA_012800195.1 Clostridia bacterium | reverse complement strand
GGTCTTATCCTTTTGCCACCAGCTTTCAGCATCTGTTGAGAGCTTATTCTCAGACTTGGATGATCAAAATTAACACATTTTTCTAAATATTTCTCTACAATTTTTAAGTCATTTTTTACACTTGTCAATACAACAGATGTATTCATTAAATCACCTTGTTTATAATAGAAGAATTATTGTTAATTTGCCGCAACTGCTTTAAGTTTTAATAGCTCATAATTATCATTTTCTCTATATTGTTGGTATGTTGTCTCAATCTTAAAAGTAAATAAAGACTTCAGTTCTTGGGAACCTAGATTTAAAAGGACTCCATCTAGGGTTTTAAGTTGTTTATCCACAAATTTTTGGGAAAGCTTCATTTGTTTAGCCCCATAGATATTAGCTAAGGCATAGCCATATTCACCCATTATCCCAGCCCAATGTTCAGGTAGATGGACAGCTTTGGTACCAGTAAGCATAGCTGTTCTGCCTAATTCTCCAAATTTTTTAGAGCAAAACTCTTCATCAGAAAGCTTGTTCTCCAAATAATTAATCCAGGCAGTATTAAAGGGTTCAATATATTTAATAAAATCCCCTATATAAGCTGTCAGATTATGAGTACATAGAATATTAAAAAGCTTACTATATAACAAATCTCCTGCTAAAATAGGAACTTGAACTTCTTGAAAAAAAGTTTTTTCTCCTACAGGCTCAATTGGAACATTATTATGAATTTCTGTAGAAATATACATAATTAGATTAAGTATACCTATAGTTCTAACAGTTTCATCTATTTTTTCGGAACCAAGGGCTGCCATAAAAGTTAATTGAGGATAAAAAGCCAAGTCATCCTTGGAGAAATCCTTTTCTATAAGACTGGCTATTAGCCCAGTCCTGTCATTTAAAAAAATCTTTGATTTATCCAAAAGGTTATTAGTCTCAGCCTTTAATATGTTGAGATGGTTATGCATAAAAAGCCCCCTCGAAATTACTAACTATATAAGTTTCTTTATAATTATAGTTAAATCCTGCAATTTATGAACTTATAGTTGCAATTATACCATAAATTATTATTACTGTATTTTATAATTATGTATCTATGCATGTGACTTTTAGTGCATAAAAAAAGCCTTACAACTTTTCCCATAGTTGTAAGGCAAAATTAACCTTTAACTTTCTTACTAGTTCGATCTAGTAAAATAAATATCCCTCCTATAAATTTACAGCTTCTTTTTCCATGGTATCTTGGACCATACCTCTTTTAATCTCAGAAGCATTCATGTGCTTAGCACCAAACCTCTCAGTTAAATAATTACAGGCATCCCAAGGATTAACCTTGTCACCACAGGTAAAAACATCCACTGCAGCATAACCTAATTCCGGCCAGGTATGAATAGCTAAATGGGATTCTGAAATTACCACAACCCCACTAACTCCCTGGGGACTAAATTTGTGAAAAACAACTTCGCGAACTTCTGCTCCTGCATCCAATGCAGCATTGACCATAATTTCCTCAACTTTTCTTACATTGTTCAAGATCTGAAAATCACATCCGTGGATTTCGGCAAGGATATGACGGCCCAATATTTTCATTATCATCCTCCTTTTAAATTTTAGTAACAGATTAAATTTTACCATAATTTTGTGCCCTGTCAACATTAAAAGCTTTCGCCAGGGAAGTCAGAAACCCTCTATTTTTCTTTTAAAGCCGCATACATTAAAACATTGACTGGAAAAACCATCATAGTTGCTGCAGCCACTATACCCGAATCATTTACCAATAAAGCGGTAATGCTACCTGCTAGAACACCCACAATGCCAGAAGCTAAATAGGGATATTTAGAGTATATTTCCTTAGTCATCCCAAAGGGTTTATAAAAGGTAAATAAGAGACTTATTAAGGAAATTAAAAATAATAAGCTCCAATTAGTATAGCGAATTAATTTCAGGTTTATAGTAATTTTTCTAATAACAATGACAATGAAAGCTCCTATTCCTTGATTCCTGACACTAGTTACTAGTCTACCGATATGGGTCTGGTCATTGATATTGGCGAAAATTTCAACTACAAATAGACTAATTAAAGCTAGCAACATAAATGAAATAGTTAAAAAGATAGTTTTATAGTCTAGCTTAAAATTAGCGAGTTTTAAAATAGTAACAGTTAACCCAATACAAGCGGCAATTGTACCCCCTACATTGGTTCCTAGCTGAGGTGAACCCATAAAAAATATAGTTATCAAGAATATAAAACTAAACATATACAAAATCCATTTATATTTTAAAATATCATAATATGTATTTTGTAAAAAAAATGTTACTCCTATAATTAAAGAACCTATCAGTACTCCCATATATTCATTACCAATACCATAAAATCTGGCACCTCGCACAGGATCATAGCCTAAGACCGAATTTTTCATAAGGGGTGAACCTAGAGCTAAATCCCCCAAAATAGTGAAAACTGTGACCAAACAAATGATGGACATAATATCATTCTTTAATAATTGACTTAAAAAGAAACTTAGTGTTAAGAGGAGGCCGATACAGATCCCTCCAATTAAAATATATTCATTAATACTAATAATGTTAAAAAGACCCATCCATAATAAAGCCACAGGTACTATGGTGATGAAAATAAAAATTGAATAGCCAATTTTTGAGGAAATTTTCTTTCGTAGTAATAAAAACAAGAAAAAACTAATGGCTACAATTTGACTAAAAATAAATACCTTAATAATTGGTGGTCGGTAAGCATTTACAAAATTTGTTTTTGCATTCAATTCTCGTAAATGCTCAATAGGCTCAAAAGTAGATCCTATTACTTTTATTGCTCGACCATACATAAAGGCGGGAACTTCTAAATTCCAATAGTTTAAGATACTGGGAGCAATATCAATATTTGCTATTATCCCTAATCTTTTTGTGGTGGGAGATATCAAAAACTCTTCTTGGACCCCTTCTCCTAACATTACAACTGGCAGTAAGCTACGGATAGGGTTTAATGCACTATTATTAGGTACTAAAACTATTACCCTAGTCTGGTCTAAATTTATTCCGGCAAAAACTTGCCTTAGAAAATTATCAATCTTTTCAATGTAGTTTTGACGATGGACAAAAAATTGCTCATCAACAAAGGATTTCCTGTTTTCCTCTAAGCGTGAGATATCCCCTAACTCCATTATTAAAATATCGATATCTTGATATGCTAGAAACTGCTGATATAACTCTTCATAATCTGTGGGAAAGTAAACTTCCGCAAAACTATTATTCAGTTGAATATTTTTAGTAACATCTCCTCCATCTACTAAACCCTTACTATCAGCAACAAGAAAAGGGGTATTGCGGCGTTTTTTAGCAATCAAATCACTATTTCCTAGCACAGCCCGGGAATAACCTGCTTCTTTAAGAACATCCCCTAAAGCCCCAAAATAAGCCTGTGGGTTTTGACTTTTGATACTTTCCTGATGTTCATTTAAATCGATAATACATATTTCTTCTGGACCAACTGAAATTCCAGTCCTTTCTTGGAAAATCTCAGCAACAGAGCTATCATCTAAGACTTCTTTACCTTTATAAGCTAAACCTCTATCCCCAATAGCACTGGTTACGGGTATTCCTAGACCCATAGTTAGATAAGAGTTTAATTGTCTATTAGGACTAGGTGTATAGGGGCTCATTAAACCCCAAGCTTTAGGGTATGTTATCTCATCCCAACAGGAAAGATTCCAAAATTCCTCTGTGGTTAAGCAATCAATTGTGATTATAATTTGTTGCTTATTTTCTTGACCCACTACTTGGGGACAGAATAGCATTAAAAAGGAAAGGGCAAAAATAAATATTAAAACAAATTTCTTGATATTATTTTTCATGATAAAACCTCATAAAAGGGTGTTACTTACTATTTTTGCCTATTACCTATTTACTATGCTTGGCCTGTTCCAGAAGTACTCTAATCTATGTTAACCCATACTAAAACATAAACTGTAAGTTTTAAAACAATTTTAGAATTTAACTGTTTGTTCTAATATAGTCAAAATGATACTATTGGGTAAAGAATAAAAAAGGAGGAATTTAGGAATGAGTATACAAATAAATGAGAATGGATTAAGAGTAAGCCTACGGGTAGAGTTGAGGAAATCAGAAAAACCGTCCGATAAAGCCTTAGTGAAAGCGATTTATCAAAAGGCCCCCACTACACCCAGGCCAAATGAAAACCAACCTAAAAATAAATAATCTTTTGTTGTAATACATAAGTAAAGGGTAGGTATTTTCGTAAAATACCTACCCCAACTATTGACATAAAGTCTTAATTTCTTTTAATCAATTCAATATCCGCTCCATAATATCTTCCTTTAGAGTCCTTCTTAACATACAGAAGGACATCATCTAAACGTCTAAGACCCTCTAGTTTTAAACGACTAAGGTCTTTCGGACTTATAAAAATTCTATCAGGAAGATAATTGGGAAGGATACTATCTGGATCACGGATATAAGCATAACCCCAATTCATGAATTGTCCTGTCCGCTGATTATATATTCCTCCTGTAAATAGTACCTTTGCTTTAATCTTTCCCTGTGTGCTTCTAATTATCTTGTCTATTTTTCTCATCCTATTCACTCACCATAAGTTGATTACTCTTTACTTAACATATAATCGATTAAACATTCCTTGTAACACTATTACAATAGAATGTTTTTGCATCAAACATTGTTTTTTCCTCAACATCATTATAATAAAAAAATCAGGATAGAATAATGTAAAATGCATCTATTCTATCCTGATAATCTTGGTCGGAGCGGCGAGATTCGAACTCACGGCCTCTACCACCCCAAGGTAGCGCTCTACCAAGCTGAGCCACGCCCCGACAACGAATATAATATTACCAAAATTCAACTACTTTGTCAATATGACATTACTAAGTGAGGTAACTTCATACTAAAATTTCTTCTAACAAAAGCCAATTATTATGGTAAAGGTATATAAAGAACTTGGCCTGGATAAATTGTAGCATCTATTTGATTTAACTCTTTAATTTCATAGATAAACTTTCTTATATCCATTTGATTATTACCATGTTTTTTTGCTATTGCCCAGAGGGTATCATTTTTAGCTACGACAACCTCTATAATTTGTTCCTCCTTATTAGCGTTGGCTGGATCCACTAAAACTCCTATAGTAAGAATAAAAAACGAAACTATAAAAAGCATACTTATAGTTTTAATAATTCCTCTCCGCCAGTATATTTTTCTTTTCATACCTTATCACTCCCCGAACATTAGTTCCCCTTGATTTTTATAATAGACGAACATTTGTTCTTTGTCAATAAGTTTTATTATAATTTTCGAACATTTGTTTGCAAAGGATTAATCCTATGTTATAATATTGCTAAAATAATAAATACATGAGTTTTTTGGAGGTAATATGTCCGAAACTTTATCTGAAAGACAAGCATCAATACTCAATTACATAAAAAAAACTATAAGAACTAAAGGCTACCCCCCTTCTGTAAGAGAAATCGGGGAAGCTGTAGGCTTGAGTTCTAGTTCAACTGTCCATGGTCATCTAAATCAATTAGAGAAAAAAGGATTTATTAAACGAGATCCGTCAAAGCCTAGAACTATCGAAATTATTAATCAAGATGCTTCAGAAGTTGAATTTACTAAGGAAATGATTAATGTTCCTATCGTTGGACAAGTAGCTGCAGGCATTCCTATCTTAGCTGAGGAAAATATTGAGGATACTTTTCCATTACCCTTAGATTTTGTTCGCAATCACCGAGTCTTTATGCTTAGAGTCAAAGGCGATAGTATGATAAATGCTGGAATATTGGATGGAGATTTTGTATTAGTCAATGAACAGAAAACTGCTCGTAATGGAGAAATCATCGTGGCCTTAATTGAGGATGAGGCAACAGTTAAGAGGTTTTTCTTAGAAAAGGATTGTATCAGGTTACAACCCGAAAATGATTTATTAAAGCCTATTTATTCTAAAAATGCCCAAATCATTGGCAAGGTAATTGGAGTATTCAGAAGAATCAATTAGACCAGCTATTTAAAAGCTGGTCTAATTATTTTTGTTTTTGTTATTTTATAATAATGGAATTGTTGATGAAGCTTTTGGCATTAGAAAGACACTGGGGTTTTCAGGAAGATTTTGATAGGCCAAATCAATAGCTTCCTGTAATGTATTTGCTTTTTCTACCTGCATAATTTTAGCAGTTTCTTCATCAATACCGTCAGCAACCATAATAACCCTAGCCTTTAACAAAGAATGACCCCATAAATACGCTTTATGAGCCCCTACTCTAAACTCGGATTTTGCAAAATTATCAAGAATTTCTTGAGGGGTCTTGCTTTGTTTCATGGT
>JAAZJU010000089.1 GCA_012800195.1 Clostridia bacterium | reverse complement strand
GTTTGCAGGGTAAATAAGGACAATTAACATTACAACCCATAGTTATTACTATATCCACAGGAGGAATATCCGATAAAAGTTTAGAGTATTGTTCAGACATTTCTATTTTATAGATATCATTTATTAATCGTACTGCATCTCGATTGATTTGGGGTTTAAGAAGCTCCGTGCCTGCTGAATAGCTTTCAAAAATATCACTGGCAAAATGTTTGCCTAAGGCTTCTGCTATCTGACTACGGCAGGAATTATGAACGCAAATAAAGGCGACCTTTGGTTTCATAATTTCATCTCACCTCATTTTTAGACAACCTTTACCTTAATATTAACAAAGATCAATATCGTTAGGCTGTCCTTTATTCGCTATATTCCGTACTAATGTTGAAAACTCCAAATACTCTGGGATAAAATAACTGTCTTTTAAGCAGACAAAGTTGAATTCCCGCACCACATCAAATTCCGCAAGGTTAATCTTTTCTAAGGTACCCTCTAATAGCTCTCTTTCCACGGCATTTTCATAAAGAAAGGTTATTCCTAACCCCTGGCCCACCAAGGCTTTAATGACCCCTAAACTGCCAATTTCAATAATATCAATAAAGCTCTCAATACTTTGATTATGCTCTAGTAGAGCTTGTTCTAGAATATTCCTTGTGCCACTGCCAGGTTCACGAACTATCAATCTTTGAGTAAAAATTTCATCGAAAGATACCTGGCGCTTTGCAAAACTATGTTTCGGGGAACATACTGCAATAAAACGGGCATTGCTAATAAGTTCAGTTGTGAACTTATCTTTATCAAAGTGACCTTCTACAAAGGCAAAACTAATCCGTCCATGCTTTAATTTCTGTAAAAGAGTTTCCGTGTTATCAACTAACATAGAAAAAGAAGTATTGGGCATATTTTCAATTAAGTATTTTAAAATATCGGGCATAACATATTCCCCTATAGTTAAGGTTGCTCCAAAAGAAAGATGCTGATTTTTTTGTTGTTTTTGTAGTTTTTGTTCTAGACTATACCAATCGGCTTTAGAACGAAGAGCAAAATTTCTTAATTTCTCTCCCTCTAAGGTTTGAGTAAGGCTTTTGCCCTGGTATTGGAAAAGCTTAAGGCCAAAATATTCTTCCAAATATCGAATATGCTGACTAACAGCTGGTTGAGTAATCTTTAACCTTTGAGCAGTTTTTGTATAACTTTTCTCCTCACATAAAGTAAGGAAAGTATCTATTCGAAAATCTAACAAGTTTATCACCTATAAAATAACCTTATGAAACTATAATAATATATAATTTTATTTTATCAATGCTTAATGTTAAAATCTAAGAGTGACTTTAATTAGAATAGGTGATATTAATGGCAAAATTAAAACAGACTTTCCCGGGGATTATGTTATGTCTTCCTTTGGCTCTTTTAGCTTGGTTTTTAGGTAAGAGTTTTCCCATAGTCGGAGGAGCAGTTTTTGCTATTATCTTGGGCATGATTATAGCTGCAATCTGGGAAAGGCCCGTAGTAATGGATGCTGGGATAAAATTTACTGGGAAGAAAATTTTACAATATGCAATTATTCTCTTAGGTTTTGAAATGCATATGGGAAATGTCTTAAAGGTAGGTAGTCAATCATTATTTGTGATGCTCTTTACCCTGTCTGGAGCTTTTATAACAGCATTTTTTATTAGTCGGCTCCTAAAGATAGATAATATTACTTCGATTTTGATTGGTGTAGGTACATCCATTTGCGGAGGCTCGGCTATTGCAGCCACTGCACCAATGATCAATGCTAAAGAAGAAAATGTTGCCCAGTCTATTTCTACAATCTTCCTATTTAATATAATTGCTGTATTTTTATTTCCCCCCTTGGGACAACTTTTAGGATTAAGTGATTTAGGCTTTGGTATGTGGGCAGGAACGGCAATAAATGATACATCTTCTGTAGTAGCAGCCGGTGTAGCCTGGAGTGAAAGGGTGGGTAATGATATAGCTTTGCATTTTGCCACTATTGTTAAATTAACTAGAACTCTGATGATTGTACCTATAACACTGGTTTTAGCCATTTATACAACTCAAAAGGCCCAAAATAATAATGCTAATTATTCCTTTGTTAAGGTGTTCCCTTGGTTTGTTTTAGGCTTTATTGCCGCTGCTATACTCAATACCCTCTTACCTATTCCTCAGGAAATTTCTGGTGGCTTAGCAGCCTTAGGCAAATTTATGATTGTAATGGCCATGACTGCTATTGGTTTAAACACCAACCTGAAAAAACTTTTAACTAACGGATTAAAGCCCCTTTGCCTTGGTCTTAGCTGTTGGTTTGCAGTAGCAGGAATCTCATTAATTGTGCAAATGTTTACTGGCAATCTATAAGAAAAGCAAGTCAAGAACCATTCTTGACTTGCTTTTTGCTTCCTTTATGGTAAATGGATTTCCACCCATTTTTCATAAGCTGTAAGAAATCTTTTTAGAAAGTTGCGGGTGTTTTCATTAATAAGCCTTCCTTCTTCATCAAAAAGAGTTCCAGCATCACTAATATAAGCCTCAGGTTGGGCCATGGTAGGAACATTTAAAACTACTAAAGATTGCCTCAGATGATGATTAGCCCCAAATCCACCTAGTCTTCCTGGGGAGACACTAATCACTGCTCCAGGTTTACCTTTCCACAAATTACTTTTACTTGGTGTAGAGCCAATATCTAAAGCATTTTTTAAGAGAGGCGGAACAGATCTATTGTATTCAGGAGTAATAAAAAGCATTGCTTGATAGTTTTTTATTTTTTCCCGAAAAACCGTCCATGAAGGGGGAGGTGTTCCTTCATCATCCCAATCCTGATTATAAATTTCCAAATCACCCAAATAGACCTCCTCTAGTATTAAAGATGGAGGAGCCAGTTCTATTAAAGCTTTGGCAACTTTTCTTGAGAAAGATTCTTTTCTAAGACTGCCTACCAATACCCCTACTTTTTTTGTTTCCATTCAAGACACCTCTTTTTTATTTAATAAATTTAAAAATTATTATAAATCTCTTTAAATTTACTTTCATTGGCTAAGAAGACCTCTAGGATTTCTGGGTCGAAATAGACACCCTTCCCCTCTTCAATTATTTTCATACTTTCCTCGTGGGAATATGCTTTTTTGTAAGTTCTTTCTGTTCTAAGAGCGTCATAAACATCCACAATGGCCATTATTCTAGCTGATAGAGGAATCTTTTCCCCCTTTAGTCCCATGGGATATCCTGTACCATCCCACTTCTCATGATGGAAATTTGTAATATGAATCCCCAATACTAAGAACTTATTATGGGGATACTTTTTCCTTACATCTAGCAAAGTCTTAGCACCAATAGTTGTATGGGTTTTCATAATTTCAAATTCTTCCTGAGTTAATTTACCAGGTTTAAGTAGGATGCTATCTGGTATACCTACCTTGCCGATGTCATGTAATGCACAGGCCTTAGAAATATTTTCTACATAATCCTCATCTATATAATTTTTGTATTTTTCAAGCTTTCGCAGTTCATTAGTTAAAGTTTCAGTAAATAAGGCTACTCTTTCTATGTGGGCACCAGTTGAATCATCCCGAGATTCAGCCAATTTAACTAAGGAATAGATAGTAGCCATTTTGGCTTCTGATAATTCTTGATCTTTCTTAGAAATTTCTTCAAATTCCTCCCTGCGATAATCTGCAAAAAAACCTACCACCAAGGCAATTATAGAATAAATTAATACTCTCATAAGCCAATTAATTGGTTGTTGATAGATATTGGCCTCAACATCTAAAGGCATTAAGGGGCCAACTAACAAGCCGCTTATTACAGCGTGAATAACCCCTTGTTTTTTCCCTTGGCTAGAGGAAACAATTGCAATAGGTATGTACATTAAATTAGCATATACCCTACTGGTACCCCCAGTAAAATAAACTAAAAAAGCAATGAAAATTGAGAAAAAATATGAGAAAACAAGAAGAAATCGATTATTCAGTTTTATCTTCTTAATAATATTCCCTCTATTAATCATTTTAAATTCCTCGTTTCCGAGAAAACTTCTATATTTTTTTAAACTTAAGTTCTTACCCATTAAAGTTTTAAATTTCTAGCATTTATAGCCACAATAATCGTACTCAAAGACATCAACACCGCTCCTAAAGCAGGGCTAATTATTATTCCCTGGTTGTATAAAATACCTGCTGCTAAAGGAAGAGCTGCCAAGTTATAAGCTGTAGCCCAGATTAAATTTTGGACCATCTTTTTATAAGTTACTTTAGATAATTTTAAGATATTGACCACATCAAGGGGATTACTTTTAACAAGGATCACATCCGCCGTTTCAATTGCTACATCAGTGCCTGTACCTATGGCAATTCCTAAGTTTGCTTTGGCTAGAGCCGGGGCATCATTAACTCCATCTCCAGTCATGGCTACAGTTTTTCCTTCATGATGCAACTTATCAATTACTACAGCTTTTTCCTCAGGTAAAACTTCAGCAATAACTTTATCAATGCCTAGTTTTTTAGCCACATAATTAGCTACTTTCCAATTATCCCCTGTAAGCATTATAGACTCTACGCCCATAGATTTTAAGATGTTAATAGCATCTCGGGAGGCTTCCCTTATTTTATCGGCTAAAGCAACATAACCCAATAAGGTTCTTTCCTCCAAAACAAATATTATGGTTTTTCCCTCTTGTGCCAATTGCTCAAATCTCGCCTTATCAAAGGAAATATTTTCTTTTTCTAAAAAACCTGGGCTGACCACAAAGATATTCCTTTCTTCGATTTTTCCCCTTAATCCCCTGCCTGGTATGTTTTGAAAGTCACTTATCTTCTTTATGGGGATACCTAGTTTCTTGCC
>JAAZJU010000088.1 GCA_012800195.1 Clostridia bacterium | reverse complement strand
TTTCGGTCTAGAAAAAGGTTCTTTGGGAAAGCCTAAAGGTAAAGAAAAAATACTGTTTACAATTTTAAAATGATCCTCTAGAATAGTCATGTCCTTTACTTTACCGCAGATTAAGAAGACAGAATTATTACTAAAGGGCAGCATTGTTGGAGAAACATTTACATAAAGACCATATGGACAGCGGGTAGTAAAGTCTTTTTCATTGTTTTGGAATTTTTCAAGCAAGTTCTTTGTGCAGGTATGACATTTACTATTTTCTTTAAACTGATGATCAACACACTCCAAAGGTAATCCCGATGGTAAGGTAATTTCTTGTCCCATTTCATCAACTAAACATAAATACATATTGAAATGTTCAGATAAGAGGTCTTGAATTGTTTGAATACTGACTAATAAGTCTGTTTTAGACATTGGCTCACCTCAAAGGATTTTAATTTAACACTTCTTCATTGGAGAAAAAAACTCCTTCTTTAATTAAAAAAAGTACTAGTACTTCAACAAAATATTAAAACGGCTTAAGCCTTTTTGGTGAGGTTAAAAAAAAATAGTACTTTTATAGATAACTTGACCAATTACCACCTTTTATTTAAGGTGGTATTTTTTTATTAGAGTAAAAAATAACAATATTCTGTTATTGGGAGGTGACTAAGGGGCTTTATAGTCTGCACTTCTGTTTATTTTAATTGTTTTAGTTGATGATTAAGCTATGAAAATGAGGAGGTTAGAGATGAGCAAAGTTTATAAGGATTTAAGGGAGTTTTTAGCTACTTTAGAAGAAGAAGGTCAACTGGTTAGAGTTAAGGAACAGGTAAACCCTGAGCCAGATATTGGCACTGCTGGTCGTGCTGCTGCAAACTTAAAGAATGGTCCTGCTGTATTTTTCGAGAATATAAGAGGGTATAAAACACCAGTTGTAACAAATGTACATGGTTCTTGGGCAAACCACGCTTTAATGTTAGGTATGCCTAAGGATACACCTGTAAAAGAACAATTTGAAGAACTTAATCGGAGATGGGATTTGTTCCCAGTGCCACCAAAAATTCTACCTAGGGAAGAAGCTTTATGTAAACAAAATGTTATTGACAAAGATATCAATCTCTTTGATGTCTTAGCCTTATATCGTATTAATGAACAAGATGGTGGATCATTTATCTCTAAGGCTTCTATAATCTCTGGAGATCCTAGCGAACCAGATAATCTAAACAAACAAAATGTTGGTACTTATCGTATTCAAGTAAAAGATAAAGACAGAGTGGGCATCCAAGCCTTAGCAATGCATGATATAGCAGTTCAATTAGAACAAGCTGAAAGAAAAAATGAAAAATTACCAATTGCTATTACCCTTGGTAATAATCCCTTGGTAACTTTCATGGCATCTACTCCTGTTGGCTATGATCAAAACGAATATGAATTTGTAGGAGCCTTACAAGACGGAGTGCCCTTTGAAATAACCCCAGCTGATACTGCTCCCCATCTTTATGTACCAGCCCATTGTGAGGTAGTTTTAGAAGGATATATTATTCCTAGAGTACGGGAAGTAGAAGGGCCTTTTGGTGAATTCCCTGGCTCTTATTCCGGTGCTAGGTTGCAATGTGAAGTTAAAATAACTCATATAACTCATAGGGATAATCCAATTTTTGAGAATTTATATTTAGGTATTCCTTGGACTGAAATAGATTATTTAATGGCTTTAAACACTTCAGTTCCCTTATATAAACAATTAAAAGAAACTATGCCAGAAGTTCAAGCAGTCAACGCTATGTATACTCACGGCATGCTTGCAATAGTTTCCACCAAAGTTAGATATGGTGGTTATGGTAAAGGGGTAGCATTTAGATTATTATCAACCCCTCATGGTATGCCATACACCAAAGTTGTCATCGTAGTTGACGAATTTGTTGATCCATTCAATTTAGAACAAGTAATGTGGGCCATTACCACCAGAGTAAAACCAGATAAGGACGTAGCAATTATTCCAAATTGCCCAGGTATGCCTCTTGACCCATCTAGTGTTCCACCAGGAATACACACTAAGATGATTATTGATGCTACAACTCCTACTCCACCTGAAAAGATAGAAAGAGAGACCCAACTTTTAGAAACTCCTAAAGATACTGCTAAATGGGAAGGGATTATTAGAGGTTTATTAGATAACTTGAAATAGAAAGATATTAAACAGATATAGGAGGTATGTAAATGAAAGCTTGTCCAAGATGTGATTCAGCTGATACTCGTGTAATGGTAAAATCACCAGTTGCAGGTGAATGGGAAATGTATGTGTGTAATGACTGTTATTATTCATGGAGATCTTTAGAAGATCCTCAAGTATTACCAAAATTTAAACTAAATAAAGAAATGATTAAAAACTTGGGTGTTATTCCACCGGTACCACCATTAGATTAGGTTTAAAATAACAAATTGCAAGGGCGCCAAATCAAAAAGGGATGATTTAAAAGGGTTTTGGGCGCCCTTTTAATTCAAAATTGTTAATTAAACGTGAGGAGGATAAACTGGATGAAAGGAAAATCAAAAGAAATAGGCCTTATAGCGGGTATATTGATTGCTGTTATAATTCAATCTATAACTATCCCAGGCCTTGAAGGAGCGGGAAAAACAGCCCTTGCTTTGACTTTGATGACTATCGTTTTTTGGGCTGCTCAAGTTGCCCAGTCAGGATTTACATCTGGTTTGCTATTAGTTTCATATTTAATATTCGGTGTAGCAGGTCCAGAAGTAGTTTTCTCCCCTTGGTTGAAGCCAACTATGTATCTGGTAATAGGTGCATATTTGATTGCTGATGCGGTCAGATCTTCAGGCTTAGGAGAGAGGATTGCTTATGCATTTATTCTAAAATTTGTGAAGGGTTTTAAAAGTGTAATTATTGCAATTTTTTTACTAACATTTGTACTCAGTCTTTTAATTCCTCATCCCTGGCCTAGAGCCTTCTTGATTATAGCTGTTATGAAAGTGTTAATTGACAGTGCCAATGTTCCAAGGAAAGACGCTATTACTATTGGTTTCACAGTGTTTGCGTCCTCTGTTCCTGTATCCATGATTTTTTTGACTGGGGACGCAGTTATTAATCCCTTGGCAGTGCAATTATCAGGAGTTGCTGTAGGCTGGATAAAGTATTTCTACCTAATGGGTGTGCCGATGATTGTTGCCTCTATCTTGACCTGTTTTTTAATTCTATTCTTGTTTAAACCTAGCCAGGAATTAGTGGTAAATAGAGAGGTCTTGCTTGAAAAACAAAAAGAGCTAGGGGCAATGAGTTCTCTTGAAAAGAAGACTGCTACTTGGCTAGTAATTGCAATTGTGCTTTGGTTGACTGATAGCATTCACGGAATAGATATCGGTTGGATAACCTTACTTATTCCAATGTTGATGAGTTTACCAGTTATTGGAGGAGTATTGACCCCTAAAAGCTGGACTACTGTTCCAATGAATGTACTTCTTTTCTTAACAGCTGCTATGGCTATTAGTGCTGTTGGGGGTGCAACAGGTATGAATGCCTGGATTGCCAGTGTCGTATTCCCAGAAACACTCCCAGGTAATCCGTTTATATTTGCTTTCTTAATTGCAGTTATTGGGATAATAATTCATATGTTGTTAGGCTCTGTTATTGCCGTAATGGGTATTGCAATACCTGCTGTATTAACAGGTATCTCCGCTTCAGGATCATCTATTACTCCTTTGATTGCTAGTTTAATTATTTATATTTCTGTAGGAATACACTATATTTTCCCTTTCCATCACTTAAATACATTGGTGGGGCAAGGGGAAGAAAATGGAATGTATACACAAAATGAGACTATAAAACTGGGACTTCCATTAACAATAGTTGTCTTTATTGTTGAAGCGGCAGCAGTTCTATGGTGGATGGTGATTGGTTATATTTAAAATGATTAGGAGTGAATAAAGTTATGAGAGACAAAAGTCAATTTAAAACTAATATTCAGACTCCCAAAAGACTAGTAGTTGCAATGAGTGGGGCTAGTTGTGCACAATTAGGGATTGATTTTCTCAAAGCAATGCATCAATTTCCTGAATGGGAGACTCATTTAGTTATATCCAAAGGAGCCGAAAAGACAATAGAACTGGAAACTTCTTATACCCTAGACCAGGTAAAACAAATGGCAACTAAGGTTTATTCAAATAAAAATATAGGTGCAAACATTGCTAGTGGTACCTTTAAAACTGAAGGAATGGTGGTTATACCCTGTAGTATGAAAACTCTAGCAGGGATATCAGTAGGGTATTCAGATAACTTAATATTAAGGGCTGCGGATGTTACTATTAAAGAAAAAGGGAAGTTAGTTTTAGTAGCCAGAGAATCTCCCTTAAGTCCTATACATTTAAGAAATATGCTTGACTTAGCAAATCTTGGTGCAATCATTATGCCCCCAATGCT
>JAAZJU010000087.1 GCA_012800195.1 Clostridia bacterium | reverse complement strand
TTTAGTAGGTAAGCAGTTTCTGGACTCATAACAACTCTTTTTTGAACTTTATGCTCATAAAGAACATTACCATTTCTGTCTTCTATTTTTGTAATAGCATAGGGCTCAATATAAACTCCTTGGTTAGAGAAAGCTTGGTAAGCTCCAGTTAATTCTAAAACACTAACCCCTTTAGTTAAACCACCTAGGGCTAAGGAGAGTCCCATATCATTTTTAGATCCACTTTCTACTAAAGAGGTAATGCCTAAGTTTTCAAGGAATCTGAAACCTTCTGTAATACCTATCTGATCTAACATTCTTACAGCAACTGTATTTATTGAATGTTGGATCCCAGTACGCATAGAAACAAGGCCTCTGTAACGATTATTGTAATTCTTAGGAGTCCAATCTCCTCCTGGTGTTTTATAGGTTTTAGGGTAATCATCTAAAACTGTTGCAGGAGAATAACCCTTTTCTACAGCTGGCGCAAAGACAGCTACAGGCTTAATAGCAGAGCCAGGTTGTCTAAGGGCTTGAGTTGCTCGATTAAATTGGCGTTTGCCTTCTTGATCCCTGCCCCCTATTAATCCCCTGATTTCGCCATTTTGTGTTTCTATTACAACCATGGCCGACTGAATTATCTTGTCCCCTTTACCTTTAGGGAATTTAGTAGGGTCAGAGTAAATTTTGTCCATTTCTCCTTGGATATCAGGATCTAAAGTAGTGTAAATTCTGTATCCCTCGGTATATATACGACTTGTTTCTTGATTGGTTAATTCTAATTTTTCGATTGCTTCCTCGATAACATGATCCACAAAGGATTGATATTTATATTTAGATTCCTCAAGTTTACCTTCTTTGAGGTTTAGAGGAGTTTTTTTCAGTTCCTCAGCTTCTTCTTTGGAAAGCTTGTTAAAATCAACCATGGCATTTAAAACAATTGCTCTTCTGGTTAAAGCGTTTTCAGGATTATTAATAGGTGAATGTCTGCCAGGATTTTGAATAACACCTGCTAGTAACGCTGCTTCTTCAATTGTTAAATCGGCAGCACTTTTATCAAAGAATTTTTTCGATGCTGCTTCTACACCATAGGCACCATGCCCAAAATAGACTCTATTTAAATAAAATTCTAGAAGTTCATCTTTGGTATAATCATTTTCAACCTTAAGAGCAATGATAGCCTCTTGGATTTTTCTAGTATAAGTTTTTTCATTTCTATCTAGCATAGCTAGTCCAACTAGTTGTTGGGTAATAGTACTTCCCCCAGCAACAATTCGACCTGATTTCAAATTGGATACAAAGGCACCAGCTATACGATAGGGATCAATCCCTGGGTGTTTGTAAAACCTTTGATCTTCAATAGCTAAAAGAGCATCCTTCATATGGGGAGAAATCTTATCTAAAGTAACTAGGGTTCGATTCTCTACACCATGTAAAGTAGTGGCCAAATCACCATTTTTATCAAAAACATAAGAGCTGACAGCGATCTCATCTAGACCACCACTTTCAATATTGGGAAGATTTTTTAAAGCACCAGCTACAAAACCTAAGCCTGCTCCACCTATAATGAAAGCGAAGGTCAAAACCACTATGAGAATAATTCTATTTACATTTAATTTTCGCTTTGTTCTTTTACTTCGGCTCATGATTAACCTCCTTATCTCACTTGCAATATTATAACACAATCCGATATTCTATAAAATATCAATAAGGGTATACTATAAGAACATACTTAAATAGAATTGTGTTAATAAATCTTGACATAGCAAGTCCAGTTATATTATTCTAAATAATAATTATAATAAAGAAAAAACGAAGCAAGAGATAGTAGTATTTTCTGGTTACAATCTCAGAGAACAGACTGGCTGGTGAAAAGTCTGTAGCACAGAAAATATGAAATACACTCTGAAGGTTCAATGTGATCCATTGCGGTTTCCGCCCGTTATAGCGGTTCAAGGCATCAGCACTATATAATGTTCGCATAGCTGGCAAATATTCTGACTAGCCATGCCACTATGTAATTTTGCATTTACATTCTGGGTATAGTGAACATCTTATTACTGAACTGATGTAAAGTAAGGTGGTACCACGGGTCTCCCGTCCTTATAGAGGATGGAGAGGCCTTTTATAATTTAAGAAAAGATTTTGTAGTAGTATAAACATATAAAATTTTAAAGGTAGGAGGAAACAAACTATGTCTAATGTTTATGATGTATTAGAAGAGAGAGGTTATATTGAACAGGGCACTCATCCCGAAGAAATTAGGGAATTATTAGGAAAGGAATCCGTTACCTTTTATATTGGTTTTGATCCAACTGCCGATAGTCTTCATGTAGGGCATTTTATTCAAATAATGGTTATGATGCATATGCAAAAAGCTGGACACAGACCTATTGCTTTAATGGGTGGTGGTACAGGGATGGTTGGAGATCCTTCTGGAAGGACAGATATGCGGCAATTATTAACTCGGGAAATGGTTAAAAAGAATGTACAATCTTTTAAAAAGCAGTTTTCAAAATTTATTGATTTTAGTGAAGGCCAAGCGATTATGGTTGATAATGGAGATTGGTTGTTGGATTTAAATTATGTAGACTTTTTAAGAGATGTTGGAAGGCATTTTTCGGTTAATAGAATGTTAAGTTTTGAGTGTTTTAAATCTCGTTTAGAAAAAGGCTTATCTTTTCTAGAGTTTAATTATATGCTTATGCAATCCTATGATTTCTTGGAGTTGTATAGGAAATATAATTGTAAACTCCAAATGGGAGGAAGCGATCAGTGGTCCAACATTTTAGGTGGAGTAGAGTTGGTAAGGAGAGCGGATGGAGGAACTGTATATGGTTTAACCTTTAAACTACTTACTACCAGCGAAGGGGTAAAAATGGGCAAAACACAGGCAGGAGCAGTTTGGCTAGATCCTGCAAAAACTTCTCCTTATGATTTCTTCCAATATTGGAGAAATGTCGATGATAGGGATGTTGAAAAATGCTTGGCCCTTTTAACTTTTTTACCTATGGAAGAAGTAAGAAGATTAGGGGCTTTGGAAGGAGCCGAAATCAATAAAGCGAAAGAAACCTTAGCTTATGAGGTTACCAAGTTAGTTCATGGGGAAGAAGAAGCTAAGAAGGCCTTGGCTGCTGCCCAGGCTCTATTTAGCGGAAAAGGTACATCGCAGGATATACCTTTTACTGAAATAGAAAAAGCAAAAATAGAGGCTGGAATAGATGTTCTAACTCTTTTAATGGAAACTGGTCTTATAGCATCAAAGGGAGAAGGACGTCGGCTAATTCAACAAGGTGGTTTATATCTAGAGGAAGAACGAATAGAGGATATAGGTCTTCTTATTACTACGGAGCTATTTAAAAATGATAAGATTATGTTTAGAAAAGGCAAAAAAGTTTATCATGAAATTAGGTTAGTTAAAAAATAACTGTTCACCTTTCCCACCTCCCTACATATGAATATGTAGGGAGGTGTATGTCTTGGCCAGAAGATGGAGGGTAAGGAGGAAGCTTAAGTTTAAGTTTCCGAGGGTAAATTTTTTATTCTTACCTATTATAATGTTTATTATTGCTTCTTTATTATTTGTTTGGCTGGAACATAATTTAAAACCTACTATAAAATCTTTTGCTGAATCGGAAGCTAATTTAATTGCTACTGAAGTTATCAACAAGGCAATCTATGAAAAAGTTCTTTATCAGATAGATTATAATGAATTGATTACTATTCATAAGGATAATTATGATAGAGTATCATTAATACAGGCTAATAGCATAAAAATTAGCCATTTGATTTCATCTACAAACTTAGAAATTAGGGAAAGTTTAAAAGAATTAGAAAAGCAAAATTTTGAAATCCCCTTAGGTCAAGCATTGGGTAGCCACTTTTTAGCTACCTATGGACCAAAGGTAAAGGTTAAAGCAATCCCCGTTGGGGAAATTGATGTTCAGCTTATTCAAGATTTCCACGAGGCAGGAATAAATCAAACTCGACATATCTTATATTTAGATGTAAATGTAGACATTAGAGTGGTGATTCCTACTCTTACCGATAAGATAAGAGTAAATACTAAAGCTCCTATTGCAGAAACTATAATAGTCGGCACTGTTCCCGAGACTATAGTTAGATTAGAAGGAATGGATAACCTATTTAGAGGAAGTATATATGGTGGAATAGATTAACTGTTGACAAAATCAATAATATTATCTAAAATAATACTTGCAGTGTTCCTCAGTAGCTCAATGGTAGAGCACTCGGCTGTTAACCGAGTTGTTGCTGGTTCGAGCCCAGCCTGGGGAGCCATTTTTATGTCAAAAAACAAAATATAAAATATATTTAAATAAAATATGTT
>JAAZJU010000086.1 GCA_012800195.1 Clostridia bacterium | reverse complement strand
ATCATGAAAAAGGGTAACGGCTTATGAAAAGGAATTGGTTAGCTTACCCCTATATATTATGGATACTAGTTTTTGTTCTGTTCCCCATGGTACTGGTATTAGGCTATGGTGTTGTGGTCAAGACTGATACTGGTTTTGCTTTGACCTTACAACATCTTCAACGAGTTTTTGAACCCATTTATTTGAAGGTTATTTGGCGCTCTATTGTCCTAGCATTTATTAGCACAGTTATTTGTCTTTTTTTGGGTTACCCAGTGGCTATGATTTTGGCCAATCAAAATTTCAAACAACGCAATGTTTTTTTGGCTTTGATTGTAATTCCCATGTGGATGAACTTTCTAGCTAGAACCTATGCCTGGATGTCTCTTTTAGAAAGAAATGGTTTAATCAATCAATTTCTAAATTTTTTAGGCTTACCCAATTTAAATATACTTTATACTGATTATGCGGTGGTACTAGGCATGGTCTATAACTTTTTACCCTTTATGATTTTACCTATTTATGCTGTACTCAGTAAGACCGATAGGTCTCTGATAGAAGCAGCGGAGGATTTGGGGGCCACACCTTCGGTAATCTTTAGACGAATTACCTTTCCTTTGAGCTTACCAGGGGTTTTCGCTGGAATAATAATGGTGTTTTTACCAGCGGTAACTACCTTTGCAATCTCTAGGCTTTTAGGAGGAGGTCATTATATGCTGATTGGAAACTTAATTGAACAGCAGTTTCTAACTACCCAGGATTGGAGTTTTGGAGCTGCACTTTCCACGGTATTATTAATTGGCATTCTCTTAATCATGAAAGTTTTAGGCCGGTATGAAAGGGATAGTGGAGGAGGGGTGTTATGGTGAAAGATCTACTCAAAAAAGGGTATCTTTTTCTTGTTTTCTTTTTTCTCTATGCCCCAATCTTGATATTAGTCGTTTTTTCCTTTAATCAATCTAAATCCAGAGCAAATTGGACAGGCTTTACCTTGGATTGGTATAGTCAGCTATTCCGAGATCGGCAGATATTAGATGCCTTATATAATACAATTACCATAGGAGTGCTCTCAGCAGTAATAGCTACAATTATTGGCACAGCTGCCGCTATCGGTATTTACAACATGAAAAAATACCCCAGGATGATGTTGATGAACGTGACCTATTTACCAGTACTCAATCCTGATATTGTTACGGGCATTGCCTTGATGCTATTATTTATTTTTATGAAAATGCCTTTGGGTTATTTAACATTGTTATTAGCCCATATAACCTTTAATATACCCTATGTAATCCTATCGGTATTGCCTAAATTAATGCAGTTGAATAAACATATCTTTGAAGCTGCTATTGATTTGGGTGCCACACCCCTTTATGCTTACCGCAAAGTGGTTTTGCCCCAGATTAGCTCGGGGGTTATTACAGGTTTACTAATAGCCTTTACTTTATCCATTGATGATTTTGTTATTAGCTTTTTTACCACTGGATCTGGGGTATCAAATGTAGCCATTACTATTTACTCCATGGCTAGAAGGGGTATTAATCCTAAAATTAATGCTTTACTGACTTTAATGTTTAGCGGTGTGTTAGTTTTGCTATTTATAATTTATAAAAGGAGTTTAAAGGAAAACATCGAAGTATAGAGTTTAAAATCTATCTAAGAAAGGGGATTGATAAATGAAAAACTTAGGCAAGATATTAGTGGTGGGAATGTTAATATTGTTGGTATCTTTAACAATCACTGGTTGTAGCAAAAAATACGAAACTACCATCAAGGTTTATAACTGGGGAGATTATATTGATGAAGAGGTAATTGCCCAGTTCGAAGAGCAATATAATATTGGCGTTATTTATGACATCTTTGCGACCAATGAGGATATGTATGTAAAGTTAAGTTCCGGTGGCGCTGATTACGATGTAGCTTTTCCTTCCGATTATATGATTAAAAGAATGATTGATGAGGACATGCTTCATCCAATTGACTTAAATAATGTCCCGAATTATAGACATATTGAGGATAGATTTAAAGACTTAGAATTTGATCCCAATAATGAATACTCTGTACCTTATATGTGGGGTACAGTAGGGATTTTATATAATAAAACCATGGTAGATGATCCCGTGGAAAGTTGGGAAATTCATTGGGATGAAAAATATGCTAAACAAATCTTTATGTTAGATAGTCAAAGAGATTCTATTGCTGTTGCCCTAAAGTT
>JAAZJU010000085.1 GCA_012800195.1 Clostridia bacterium | reverse complement strand
GGTTCCATTTTTGTTTTTTCTTGATTTATAGCTGGCAAAAAAGCTCTCATAAAGACATCTTCATTGGTAAAATGGCCTGGGTTCTTTATCATCAACTGGGTGGCAGTTAGAAGCTCTTTAATAAATTTTTGAGGTTCCACAATTTGAGCACAATAAGAACTCAATCTTTTAAAATATTCCTGAACAAATTTATCCATATCCAGTGGTAATAAGGTCCCATCTAGATCAAATAAAATAGCTTTATACATCCTTTGTCTCCTTGTTATTTTTTGATTTTATTCTATCAATTCATAGCCCAACAAACAACAAGGATAAAAATCAGATAGAAAAATCCACTGAATATTAAGTGGTTGGCTCTTAGTTCCTTAGTGCTCAAAACGCTTATTAAAAGAATAAAAGACGATGAGAGAACTAATAATCCACTAAGCAATGAAATCCCATCAAGCTGCCAAGGAGTTGTCATTATTCCTAAAGCAGGTATTATTGAGCTTTGAAAAACCATGGCTCCTGTAATATTCCCCAGGGCTAAAGTATCCTTTTTTTTACCAATCCAAATTATGCTGTTAAACTTTTCTGGAAGTTCAGTGGCCACAGGAGCTAGAACTAAAGCTAAAACTAAAGAGGGCATACCTATCTGGACAGCAAGAAATTTTATTCCCCCCACAAAAAGCTCTGCACCGGCCACTATCATTAGTAAGGAGAAAATTACCTGAAGTACTACAAATAATAGTTTGGGCTCTTTTTGCCAAAAACAGCTATAAAGGGGCCGAAGGTTACTATGTCCCATGTTCTTACCAGACTTAATAGTAATTACAACATAGTTAAGGTAACCTACCAAGAGAAGAGCAACTATGCTGTAATGAATTATTTTAATATTGGTAAAAGATGCTCCTAAAGCTAAAGAATAAAGGAAAATAAAAAACACCAGGTCTTTGATAAATAAAGAATTATCAATATGAAGAATTCGACTACTAGGTCCTCGCCAAACAAAAAGTTTTGTACATAAGCCAGTAATAAAAAAAGCAAGTGTTCCTAACATAAATGGGGCTCCTAAAATTGCCCCAATGCCAATATGCTCTGCATCTATCCCTGTACTAAAAATAATAGCTACAATGGGGATCATTGATTCTGGCAAAGCTGTTCCTACAGCAGCCAATATATTTCCCACTGCACCCTCTGATAAACCCAATTTAGCACCCAACCATTCAATCCCATTGGTAAATAATTCGGCACTAACCAAAATAATCATTAAGCCTAGTAATAAATTGATATACAACATAACCACCCCTCCCTAATTTATATTTTGGGAGGGGCAGTACCATACCAGAAAAATCATCCTTTATTTTTTGGCTTCATAGCGAACAGCTGCATCAATAATTACATGTTCTCCTTTTTTTTCTACACCTACTAAGCCAACAATCCCTGGATCCTCAGCCCAAGCTAGATAATTACTGACATATTCTTGAACAGCCTCTTCCTTATAAGGATCCAGATAAGACCTTAAAGTACCCTCATAATCAGCACAAGGAACTTTGAAAAGCTTATGCTTAACTACTAAATACGGTTCTTTGGTTTCTACTTGCACTTTAGAAAAGTTCAAAATAAATCCCACCTATTGTTTTTTCTTAGTTTACAATAGATGGGATAATTTCATACCTTATTTTAGAGTATTACCTTCTAATAAATGTGGTTCCGCCTCTAAAGGATCAGCCATATAAATATGTCCGCCTATTTGTTCAACCTTTTCCCCTTCAACAAGGAATTGTACCTTTTCTACCCCAGGTAATTCTGTTAGGGTATTAACTACTGAGTAAACAGCTAAGCTCTCTCCCATTGAACCAGCAACTGCAAAAATATGTTCGGAAAAATCTATGGTCGCTATACCAGTTTCCTCATCGAAGTGGTAGTTCAACACTTGAAGTCCCTGAGGCAGTACATTTAAAGTATCCTCATTAGAAGTACCTGCAATAATTTTTTCTATAAGCTCTTGACCCTTATCCGCTGTTAATTCCCCCTCAATGATTACGGTCTCTGCTCTTAAATACCCTTCCTCTGTGCCAAAATAAATGGTAGCAGTACTTTCCACTGGATCCACCACTTCATTTTCACCCTTTGGGGATTTTTCTAAATCCTTATTCTCTTTAGGTTTATCAGAACAAGCAACAAGACCAACTGTTAAGAAAACAATTAACAAGATTGATAATATCTTTTTCATAATGTAAAATCTCCTCCTAGAATTTTGTTTTAGCCCTTATAATTATGCCATATTCTTAGGTTTATTTTAAGAGCATATATTTTACTATATATCCTTGACGGTTACTTTCAAAAAAAGTTTCATTTTTTACCTTATTTTTCATTTTCCACAATATAAATTTCCCCATTGGCATTTAGACTAGCAAAAAAAACATCATCTAGAGAATTTATATTCCTTTTTTTTAGTTCTACCTCTAACCATTCCTTAGTAAGACCCTTATCCCTTAGGCCTTCAAAATTAATTTCCTTATCATCTATTAAAACTATGGGCATACCTTCATATTCTGTTCTAATATCTAGATCAGCTGGTGTTAGAGGTCTTTTTTGAGGTTTTAAGGATACAGATAATTGCCCTGACGTTTCCAAAACTGCATATTCTACATCAGCCATATTAAAAACATCCTTTTCTCTAAGCTGAGTTAGAAGATCATCAATATTATAACGGGCCTTTCGCATCTCCTTTTTATTTAGTTTTCCATTAGCAATTAAAATATTTGCCTGACCATAGATGATTTTACGGAATTTATTGCTTTTTAAACATAAAAAAGAAAGAGTTATTTGCAAAATGGCCAGTATGGCAATAGGTAGAAGTCCATTTATTATGGGAATTTCTTGACTTTCCATAGGTATAGCCGCCAGCTCCGCGATAACAATAGACACTACAAAATCAAAGAGTGATAGTTGACCAATCTCCCTTTTACCCATTATACGCATAAAAATTAATAGAGCAAAATAAATTATAATAGTACGAAACACTATCTCTAACACTACCACTCACTCCTAAATGAAAAGAGAATCTACAACATAGATTCCTAAAATATTTCACAACCCTTATTTATATTAAGAGTTTATGTATAATTATGTTTTTTATCCTGTAAAGCATTATTTGTTAAAGTACTTTAACCTTGTAAATAAAGTTCCATCTATGATAAATTAAGGGTGAAGTGAGAACTGGAAAGGAAGATACTAAGTATGATAACTTATTTTGCTTATGGTTTATTTGGAATCTCTTTTATATTAAAAATGATAGGTTTGTATCTACTATCAGCTAAACCAGAAAAGCCCTTTGAGGAACGCAGGAAAGCTTATAATAAATTTAATTGGCCAGCTAATATTTTAATAATGACAGGAGTGGGAATTTTAGTCTATCAATGGTATTTTTAATCAAGTTACTTTTTAACATAAAAAAACGGACTGCTTTTAGTCCGTTAATTTTTTAATCTGTTTTTTCCTATCCTTAAAACTAAAGAAGCCATCATGTTTTTTTCCTCATCAGTAGCTACTTCCCACATTTCCTTCATTATTGCCTCTTCTGGCGAATCTGGCTTAACAAACCTCCCCAGTAAGTTTCCTATACTTACCATCCCTTTAATCATTAATTCATCAGAAATACCATGTTTACTTCCATCAATGATTGTTTCAGCTAATTCCTGGGGGAAATCCCTTACATCGTCCTTTCTCACAAACTATTCACCTCCTGTAACAATATAATTCCCTTGCTCTCAGAAGGTTATTCCTCATTTTTAATTAGTTATAAATTATCTCTACCTAAGTCAAGTGCTAGGTCAGAATAGCTATAAGCATGCATTCCAACAAACTCCAGGTATTGCCTAGGACAGATTAAATAATATTTTAGTTTAAAATTCGAGTTTTAGTCTGAACGAAACGATAAACCAATTCCTGTAAAACTTCTGTGTTCTGTGCTTTAATTTTATTAATATTATTTTCTAAGAATTCCGAGAAAAACTTATCCTCCATTACCTGGGACTGAGTAATATGAGACAATGCCTGTAAAAATTCCTCCTGGGATGAAGTTAACAAAGCGCCTATATCTACATAAACTGCCAAGGGCAAATAATAAGTACCTATTAAATTCTTTCCTAAAGAGTGATCAAGAAATATCTCTCCCCCTACGGCATTACTAATTAGACTATTTAGCGTAGTAGGTATTTGGATATGATTTAGACCTCCTTGGTAAATTGCAGCTACAAATCCTCCTAAAGAAGTAATTACACTCCCCCCCAAGGAAATAATTATTGTTTCTTTCTTAAACCCAGCCTTTACTATTTCCTCCATGATAATTTCTGCCATTTGCCAGGATTTATAGCCTTTACCACTAGGGACAATTTGAGTCAAAATAGGGCAACCCTGTTTTTCTAAACCCTTTCGTAAATCCTCCCCGTAAAGCTGATAGACCTTATCATCACTTAAAAAAACTACTTGCTTATCCGAAGCTATATTCTTTATTTCCTCAGGCACTTTAGTCAATAGATTATTTCCTATATAAATAACAGAGCCTTGTAAACCTAATTTATATTTTATAGTCCTTCGTTCTTCCATTAGACTCTACCTCTCTAACTCTGGGTATATAACTGGAAAAATTCTTCTTCTAAATATTATAGTAAAAATTATGTTTTAATATGACAAAGCCTAGGCTACATAATAAAAATCCACTCCAGTATAGGAGTGGAAAAAAAGTATGTAATAAAATTTTAACTATCCTTTTTATCGGGCCAAATTAAACTGATGGCCAATAAAATCCCCAATATAAATATAATATCTTGAAAATTAATCATCATATTAAATAAAAGTGTCAATAACATAGAAGGTGCCTCTGCCTATCGCCACTTTATCCCCTTTATCATTATAGGCCTCAGCTTCCGCTACAACAATAGACCTTCCAGCTTTGACAACCTTGCCTTTAGCTGTTAATGTTTCATTAAATTGCACTGGTTTTATAAAGTTGATATTCATTTCCAAAGTTACAACTTTATTGTTTAAGGATTTAGCGGCCATTCCTAAAGCAGTATCCATTAGTGATGTAGTGGCACCTCCGTGCACAATAGCCATTGGATTAAGGTGCTTTTCGGAAATAGGCATAACTAAAACTGCCTCTCCCTCATTCAATTCAGTAATGTACATGTCCAACATATTATGATAAGGACATTCTTCATTAGTTTTAATCATTGCCTCAAAAAGCCTCTGGTCAATTCCCTTATTTTTTGGTTCTATTATCATAAAAATCTCCTCCAGACACTCTAAGCAAATTAACAAACACTCAAATATTCCCCTTGGGTAATTTCTAATAACTGTTTAACGGTAATAGGTACTGCTGAACCTGAGGTCCCTGCGGCAGCATAAACTACTGGAAATCTTTCTAAGGACTTATCTATAATTATGGGGATTTCAGTCTTAATTGCAAAAGGACATACCCCCCCTGGGGAATACCCTGTTATTTCTTCTACTTCTTCTGCTTTAGCAAAACGAAATTTATCCCCCAGATGAGCCTTTAATTTTTTGGTATCAACTTTTTCATCACCACAAGTTACCACTAACACATTACTCTTCTTACCAATAAATAATAAGGTTTTAGCAATTTGAGCAGGCTCTACTCCTAAAGCCTGGGCAGCCAATTCACAGGTCTGGGTTGCCCCTTCAGGAAATTCTATAATTTCCAAATCTATAGGCTGTTCATCTAAAAATTCTTTTACTCTCTCAATAGGTGTCATGTTGCCAATTACCTCCAATAATTTCACTCTCTATTTCTGACAAGTTGGACAAAAATAGCTTTTTTTGCCTGAAATCATAGTCATTTCAATTTTATCTGAACAAAGATAACAGTTTTCCCCTTCCCTATCATAAACCTTTAGAAGTTTATTCTGTCCTCCAGTCAACTTATCATCCTTAGCAAAAGGTTTGTCCATATAGCCCCCATTAAGAATTGCTTCTTTTAAGGTAAAAGGAATTGCGGAATAAAGACTAGATATTTCTCCTACCCTTAGGTCATCGGCTTTTCTATCTGGCCTAATACTAGCATTGAAGAGGATTTCATCAGAATAACAATTACCAATTCCAGCAATAAATTGCTGATCCACTAATAAAGATTTAATAGTAGCTTTCTTTTCGGACAACATGGATGTAAATTTTTCTAAACTAAACTCTTTGTCTAAGGGTTCAATCCCCAAAGTTGCTAGTTTCTCATCCATTCCTTCTCTATCCAAGGCATGAAGCCACCCTAATCTAAAGTTGATAAAATACAATCTTTTACCATCTAGGAAATGAAAAACAATAGATCCTTTAGTCTTAAGTTTTTCTTCGGGCTTAGCTAAATATAGTCTGCCCCCTAACATTAGGTGCCCCACTAGGTAAACTCCATTGCCTAAGGTTAAAACCAGATGTTTACCTCTTCTTCCAATATAAACGGGCAACTCGTCAATAACTTTTTCCCTGAATTCTTCCGGTTCCATATTTATGCTTTGGGGACGATTAATTTCCACATCAACAATTTTTTTAAATCTAATAGTCTCATTTAATTGTTTTTTATAGACTTCCATCTCTGGTATTTCTGGCAAATTTATTCCCTCCAAACCAATAGTTAAACTTTGTCTAATTTTAACATGAAAAAAACTAAGTTTCTAGGTAATACAGGTAAAAAGCCGTCAATGACGGCTTTTTCCATGATCTTTCGACTTTATTTTTCAATTTCACAGGAATAAATGTCTATGGCAGCTATCTCTGCCTGAGCAACATAAATATGTTTTAAAGCTTCATCTACCTTACAAACTCGACCAGATAGTGGATCACTAAAGCTAGTCCATCCTCTCACATTCTTACATTCCTCTAAGGTTTTTGCCAACTGATCTAATTCTTCTAGAATGGTGCTGATTTGGGTCTCAATTTCAATAACAATATTGTTATCTTCCAAAACCTTCACCCCCCATTCTTATATTATTATTTCAATTGTATTTTAATACTCCCACCAGTGGAAGTAGAGTGCCACACCCAAGCTTTAAACGAAATCCGTCCCTAAACTAAGTCTAGAAAAAACCATATTCATCCTTTCTATCTCGATAAACTGCAATAATTTCTGTATTTTCTACTGCTTCATTTACTAATTCATCAATATTTAATCTCGCCTCACCCTTTTCACAGGCTTCAACTTTAGGCTTAGTTTTGGGTTCCTTAGGTAAGAATACAGTACAACAATCTTCATAAGGCCGAATTGAAATATCATAGGTATCTATTTTTTTGGCTATTGTCATTATTTCTTCTTTATCCATTGTGACTAAGGGTCTAAGGACAGGAGTATTAATCACATGATTAATAGCATACATACTATCAATAGTTTGACTGGCCACTTGCCCAAGACTTTCCCCCGTGACAAGAGCTAGAGCTTTTCTATTATGGGCAATTTTTTCCGCAATTCTAAACATAAATCTCCGCATTATAGTTATCCAAAGACTTTCATAGCAGTTTTTGCTTATTTCTTCCTGAATCTTAGTAAAAGGTACAATATGGACATTTATTTGGCCAGTATATTGAGCCAAAACCTTAGCTAAATCCAATACCTTTTCTTTGGATCGTTCACTAGTATAGGGATAACTATGAAAATGAATTGCTTCGACTACTATCCCCCGTTTAATAGTTAGCCAGCCTGCCACAGGACTATCTATTCCTCCCGAAAGCAAAAGCATAGCTTTGCCCCCTGTCCCCACGGGCATCCCACCTAAGCCAGACAATTTCTTGCTATAGATATAAGCCCCTTCATCTCTAATTTCCAGAAAAACTTCTACATCAGGTTGATGTAAATTTACTTTTAAATCAGTAATATTGTTATAAATATGGGAACCAATTGTCTTTTGGAGTTCAGGTGATTTCATGGGAAATCTTTTATTAGATCTGCTGGCAGTAACCCGAAAACTTTGGGGCTTTGGTAAGGATTGAAATTCCTCTAGGGCACTAGCCTTAATGGTCTCCAAGTCTAAATTAACCTTCCGTACAGGGCTATAGGATAGCACACCAAAAACTCTATTTAAGCTAGGGTAATAGATTTCCGGGTCATCCCCATTTAATTTCAGAAAGAGCCTTCCTCTCTCAATATTAATCTGAGCATCTTTACCAAGATTACTTTTTACTGACCTTTTGATATTTTTAACCAACTGTTTAATAAAATCCCTTTGGTTTTTCCCTTTCAGGCCTATTTCCCCATACCTTATTAATATATATTCATACATTTGTTTCACCCTCTTTTCCCTAACCTCTTTAAGGCTCTAGCTAAGGCATCTAAAAATTCCTCGATATCCTTTTCGGTTACACCATAAGAAAAACTAACTCTAATAGAGCCTTGCATTATCTCTTTATCTATTTTCATGGCAGATAGTACTGGACTCAAAATATCCTTCTTGGAAGAACAGGCAGAGCCTGTGGAAACATATACCTCTTCTTCCTCCAAAGCATGGAGTAAGATCTCTCCCTGAAGCTTAGGAACACTGATATTTAAAATATAAGGAGAGGACTTTTCATCCTTAGGACCATTAATGATTATTTGTGGGAAATCTTTTTTTAATATCTCTAGACATTTTTCTTTATATAGCCTCATTTTTTTACTATCATCGACAAATATTTCCCGGGCAATCTGACAAGCTTTAGCAAAACCTACTATTGCTGGTAAGTTTTCAGTCCCAGATCTTACATTATTTTCCTGACCGCCCCCAGTGAAAAGAGGAAAAAGATTAAGGCCCTTTTTTACATATAAAGCTCCGATACCTTTGGGCCCATGAATTTTATGTCCTGAAATAGTAGCTAAATCAATATTCCATTCTTTAAGTTCTAAGGGGGCCTTTCCAAAGCCTTGTACAGCATCCACATGGAAAAATATCTTTGGGTAATTTTTTATAATCTCCCCTATTTGAGCCAGGGGCTGAATAGATCCTACTTCATTATTAACATGCATTACACTTATTAATATAGTCTCGTTTTTAATGTTTTTTTCAACATCCTGAGGGTTAACCAACCCTAATTCATCTACATCTAAATAAGTTACCTCGAAACCCAATTCTTCTAATTGAGCACAGGAGTTAATTATTGCAGGATGTTCAATTTTAGTAGTTATAATATGTTTGCCTCTATTTTGATAAGCCAATGCTATCCCCTTTAAGGCCAAATTATCCCCTTCAGTTCCTCCCGAGGTGAATATTATCTCCTGAGGAAGAACCCCTAATGATCTAGCTACAACCTCTCTGGATTTGCTAAGTAATTTTTCCGCCTCTAAACCTTTCTGATGTAAAGAAGAAGGATTGCCAAAATAATTTTCCATTACATCAGCCATCACTTTAATTACTTCAGGATGGGTTTTTGTTGTAGCACTATTATCAAGATAAAGCATGATTACCTCCAAAATTCAAACTAACAATTTTTTGTTGGGAAACTTCCTGTAAATTTTATTTGCCAGAATATAGGGGTCTTCTTTTAGCTTTATGAGATCCTTTATGTTCATTGTAATTTTTTCTTTTCCTTGGAGCTCCCTTATCTTTAAAAAATACTGGTTTTTCTGCTGTAAGTTCAATTGGAATATATTCCTTGGTAGTACCAGAAATAATTTTGAGAGCGGCAGAAAGAGCCGTTACAGAATCATATTCATTAATCAGATTTTCAGCTATATATTTGAATTCTCCAAAATTGCCATCTTCAATTATATCAATAATTTTATTAGCGGCAGTCCTTTGTTTTTCTTTACGGACATCGGAAAAGCTTGGTAGAGATTGTCTTTCAATTCTTTTTTTAATAGTTCTTTCGATATTTCGTAATTGACCTAATTCCCTAGGTTCTACAAAGGTGCTGGCAATACCCTCCTGGCCGGCCCTACCTGTACGACCAATCCTATGGACATAGCTGTCCACATCTAGGGGAATATCAAAATTATAAACATGAGTAACACCGGTAATATCAAGTCCCCGGGCTGCCACATCGGTGGCTACCAGAATATCAATCTGAGCCTTACGGAACTTAGACATTACAGTGTCCCTTTGTCTTTGGCTTAAGTCGCCATGGATCCCCTCTGCTAAATAACCTCTCTTTTGTAAAGCATCGGCTAATTCATCAACTCTTCTTTTCGTTCTACCAAAAACTAAAGCTAGTTCGGGAGATTGGATATCTAAAAGGGCACATAATACATCCAGTTTCTTGCGCTCGGGAACCTCATAATAATTTTGTTGTATCATTGGAACTGTCAGTTCTTGGGTTTTCACTCTTACTATTTCGGGATCGACCATGAATTTGTTAGCAATATTTCTTATTTCTGGCCGCATAGTTGCCGAAAACATCATCGTTTGTTTTTCCTCTGGGCAGAAAGATAGAATATGTTCAATATCTTCCAGAAATCCCATGTTTAGCATTTCATCGGCTTCATCCAAAACAATCATTTTTAAATTGTCTAACCTAATGGTCTTTCTGTTCATATGGTCCATTAGACGCCCCGGTGTAGCTATAATAATTTGGGGGCGACCCTTTAAGGCCTTTATTTGTCTAGAGATGTCTTGTCCTCCATAAATTGGTAAACTCTTGGCTCGGGTATACTTACCTATTTTGGCTACCTCTTCAGCAATTTGAATACATAATTCCCGAGTGGGAGTGAGAACCAATACTTGGATTACAGGTTCTTGAGTCACCTTTTCTAAAAAAGGTATAGCAAAAGCTGCAGTCTTGCCTGTCCCTGTTTGAGCTTGACCTATAACATCCTTACCAGCTAAAGCTATTGGTATAGCCTGTTCTTGAATAGGGGTGGCTTGTTCAAAACCAATCTCTTCTATAGCAGATAAAATTGGTTTACTCAAATTCAATTCTTTAAAAAGCATCATTTTTTTTATTCTCCTTGTTACAAAATATTTTTTACTAATGTTCAATCCTGGGCTTTTATTCTACCAAAATTGTTAAGTTTTAGAAACATAGTTAATATTTTATACCCTTTTTCTTGCAAAGTAAACGAAGCCCTTTAATTAATAGTCTTTCCTCTCTTTTATTATGTAATACCAAATAGAATCATTAAAAGAGTAGATAGCATTTGCCATCTACTCTTTAACAACTACTTCTTCAACACCTCATAGACTATATTATTAGCTATAAACAAATCTACATTATCATCAGTTTTGATATCACCAGGGGTAAGTTCAATACTACCATTATGAAGATAAGCTGTGGGTACCATATCATAGGGTATCCAAGTAGTCTGAGTTTGTTTTAGGAAAACCTTAGTCTTGTCGGCATACAAGAAACCTACTGTACCACTTACCTTACTCATCAAACTAAAGTTTCTACCTCCATCTATGTTTTCCTTTACTACTACTCTACTGCCTACTGTGGCACTGCCCATTGTGGTGTAACTATAACCATCTTTAATGATCCTACTGTTATTTTCAAATTTAAAGGAATGGCTTTGGCCATCATAACCTTTGACAACAATAGTTTTACCAGAGCTATCTAAGGAAGCTATTGTTCCAATAGTAATTGGAGCCATTTCTACTTTTTGTAAGGTATATCCCAGATAAGTAGCCTTGATAATATCATTTTTATTAAAATCTTTTATCGAGGGTTGACTCTTACCATAAATGTCTAGCTCTACATCACTATAAAGATAGAGATAGCGACTGTTATTTTTACTATCCTTAACTCTAATCCTATTGGAACTAGTTGATATTTCGGTAATTTCATAAGTCACTGCCCGCTGAACTTTAATATTAGTAATTCTACCGTTGTCTATTTTTACTTCTACGATATCTCCTCTAGCTATGTCATCCAGGTCGTAATTAGTAATTCCTTCCATATAGATGCTAGAGTTACTAGCAATATTATAAGTTTTTCTTTCCCCTGTAGTTAAAGTAAGTTCCATTACCTTGGTTCCTGTATTTATACCTACTACAGTACCCAATAAAGTATCCTTAGCATTTAAGTAAGTAATTTTATCATCACTTAGCTCTATTTCTAACTGCATATCCTTCTGAAGATTAGATAGATAGGCCTTTTTATTATTAACCCTAATATCTGCCCCACTACTTACTTCCGCAACCTGTAATTCATTATTAGAATCCCTAAAGGTAATTATTCTATTATTAATATCATTACCCACTAAAATTCCTTGCATCTTTTCGTAGAGCTTACGGTTGGTAACTGATATTTTAGTAATCTGACCGTTTTCTACATTTACTATTATTTTGTCCCCTTTACGCAGATCCCCTAGAACTCCACTATCCCCTGAAAAATCAATAGTAGCTTTAGGGTCAACATAAAAGGTTCTAAATTCTTTATCCCCTACTTCGTAGGTTAGAAGCCGACTATCAACAGTAATCTGTTGGACAGTACCAGAGTTACTAAGCTCAACTTCTGCTGCCACCAGTTGGATACTTTCGGCTAATCCATCAGTAGCTTTTATCTTTACCTGGTCTCCTTCTTTGATATCCTCTATATAGCCAAAACGGTTATTACCTATTAAAACTTCTGTGTCCTCATTATAGAGATACCCTTCTAAATTATCACCCTTTTTTAAAGTGATTAATTTTATATCCTTATTAATATTAAAAACTATTCCTTCATCCCCAGCTAAGACATTTTTAGTAAGCACTGTAACTTTGATGGGTTTGCCATTAGAATAATTAACATTGATTTCCATATCCTTAACCAACTGTTTAAGAGTCAAAGGTTGGTTATTATCATTAACTAGGGTTGTGGCATCGCTAATAGTTATGGTTTCTACCTTACCTTCGTTAGTTCTAATTATTAAAGTTTTCTCCTCAACAAAAACCTGCATAATTACTCCAGTAGCCTTACTAGGGGTCGTAATCACCGGAGAATAATTCTGGTTAAAGTTCCCTACTTCCAAATATTTAACTATATTGCCATCCACTATTAAATACACCTGGTCATTTACCCTTAAATCTGTACTCCAAATTTCTCCTGTTGGACCATATAAATTACTACTAATATTAGTGATTAATGTATAGTCCTGACCATTACTTCTAACCCCAACATTATTGCCATTGATTTCTGTAATGGTACCTATCAGAAGATTGGAATCTCTTAGTTCTAAATGTTTCTCAACCCGACTCAAGAAGGCTAAGATTTGAGCCCTTGTCACTGGTTGATTAGGGGCAAAGGTGTTATCGGGATTACCAGCAATAAGACCATATTTATTGGCTAACTTAACATAATTTAAATATTCACTGGGTACTTGAGAGCTATCCTTAAAGGGTAATGTTTCTCCTGCTACCTGGCTTAATTCCCCTTCTTTATCTAACATCCTGACCAAAAGTTGAGCTACCCAAGCCCTAGTAGCTGTTTTGTCACAATCAAAAGAATTACCAACAATTAGACCAGCATCCACAGCGGCCACAATTGTCCCTTTGGAAACCCAGGCTGGGATAGAAAAGGGTATGTATCTGCCAATAACAGCACTGTCATCCTCTGCTTCTAAACCCATAGTCCGGACTGCAAATAATACCGCTTGTAACTGAGTTACATTTTGATCTGGTTTGAAATAATTGATATTGTTCTCGACAAACCCGCCTGCTACACCCCGTAAATTCATCTTAGTTATAACTTGCCTAGCCCAATGATTGCTTTCCACATCGGGAAAATATCCATACTTATAATCTAGAGCAAAAACTGGACTTGCAGAAAATAAAGATACTACGAATACTACTACCATGATAAAACCAATACTTCTTTTAGTTTTATTCATTAGATGCCACCTCTCCCATCATTACCTTGTCCTTCCTTATTTCGACACCACCCCTTATTTTCCTCCTGAAATTTCCACTTTATATGCCGAATCAAGAAAAGCCCAGTAAAAGAGTCAAGATAGCTATAAAATCTTTCCCTGGACTTTAAAACACATTTCTAATGGTTAGCTTTTCATTTTCTGGTATATCCTTGAGGAAAAGGTACAATCCCGCTATTTCCGCTTTAACCTGAGCATAATCTTGAGAAATAATAAAAGCTTTAATATGGGCAATACTCAATTGGATATTATCAATAACACTATGATCCAAAAGTATTGTCCATATAAGATGGTTTTTCTGCCATTGTTCTTTGAGAATATTGGCTTGATTTAAGGCAGATTCCCAATGCCTATCATTAATAGCTCTATCAATTTCATTTAGCACATTAAGCATTTCCGTGGCTGTACTGTCCAAAATATAAACGGAAAATATACTAAAGACCAACACAAATATAGTGGTGATCAAAGTTACTATCACTACCCGCATTCTTCTCCCCCTTAAGCTGTATTTTTGGGTTGAGCATAAAAATTACCTTCGGTATCTAAAATTGCTACGAGAGTTTCCTCTGGCTTTTTAATGTTAAATTTAATCAACTTTTGTTGTAGGCTTTCCTTGGTTATATTAACCTTAGCTAAATTATCCCTTTGTAATTTACCATCAATAATTAAAGTTATAGGCATTCGGGGCTCCGAAGGAAAAATATTTATATCCTTCAATTTAACCTCCTCAACCCGAGCCTTAGGAATAACTGATAATTCACCATTAGTTTCTAAAATAGCATATTCAATTTCATTGATATTTGGATAGCCCTTCAACCTTAATTGCTCCACCAAATCATTGATACTATACCTTATTTCATGTAACTCATTTTCCATTATCTTACCTTTACTTATCAAAATACTGGGGCTACCACAAACAATTTGTCTGAAGGTTTGACTCCTCATAGAAAAATAAGAGATGAATATTTGGGCTGCTAATAAAATAATAATGGGAATTATACCCTTTAAGAGTGGTATACCTGAATCCTCCATAGGTACTGCAGCTAAATCAGCAATCATTAGAGTAACTACGAATTCAAAGGGCTGAAGCTCGCCAATTTGTCTTTTCCCCATTAAGCGCATTACAAAAACAACCATTATATAAAGGATAATAGTTCGGATTATAGTTATTAGCATATTTCCTCCTGGAAAACTTCTTTCTTTTATTTTGGCATTTAAGCCATATAAAATACCTTAGAAGAAATCCTCCTAGGAAATAGAAAAAAGTCGCCCTACTAAGGCGACTTATACTTCATTAATTACCTGGTTCTTCTATATCTTCTTCTACAGTTTCTTCTTCAACTTCCAGAGGATTGGTTACTAAATCCATAAAATCAGTGGGTGCTTTTACTCTCCAAATGTTATTTTCCATTACGACTTCAAAAACCACTTCTTCAAAAGTAAAGCTCTCTCCATTATTCTCAATGGTAGCCTTTACCTTCTGGTGCCGGTCACTTTCCTCTTGGCTATTTAATATTTCATAAGCTTTCAGCTTACCCGCCCAACTGTCCATCCAAGGTTTATATTGATCATAACTAATAGTAAAGCCTGTGGAGTGCAAGACTAAGGCCTCTCGCCAGTTTTTCTTGACAATTGCCTCTAAGAATAATCTCAGAGCTTCCTCTTGGGTCCGTCCCAAAACATCCTGCCCCTTTTCCTCTCGGGCCAACTCAAAGGCGGCTTTTTTCTCGTCATATTGTTCCTGGGTCAAGAATGCTTCTCTAATATAGTTGTTACCAGGGTTCCAAATTAAATATTCATCTATTCCTAGCTTTAAGGCGGCATCGATTTGAGCTCTTACTTCTGAAGCTCTATAGGGTATATAACCTTTTACCCAAGTAGCTGTAAAGCTTTGAAGCCAAGGTCTGATAATAGCTGGTTTCTCTAGTGAAGCATTACGTTTAATAGCATCCGTTAAAGCACGGTAAACTGTATCATAGGGTCTAGCATCAGGTACGGCAAACCCAAAATAGCCTTGTCCATAGTGACTAGGATAAATCATCGGACAGTTATATTCTACATTGGGAGCTATCTTTTCCCAAGTTTGACCAATCCGATCTGAATCTCCCCATGAAGTTGCTATAACCCCAAAGGTATCCGCCGCCAAGTGGACATTATACATCTCTAGCTGTTCTTGAGCATAGATTAAAAATTGTTCAATAGCCTCATCCTTAGTTCTTCCCTCATTACCAGGATAATCAGCTTCTCTATCTACCCTAGCGGCATTTTCAGGGAAACGGACATAATCGAACTGTATTTCCTGAAAACCCATCAGTGCAGCTTCTTTAGCAATGGCTATATTATAATCCCAAACCTGTTTATTATAAGGATTAACCCAAGCTACACCCTTTCTATCCCGCCAAATTCCACCACTTTTACTTTGGATAGCCCATTCCGGTTTCTGTTCTGGCAGATGAGGATCTTTAAATACTACAATTCTAGCAATGGTATAAATACCCCTGGATTTTAAATCTTCTAAAAGTCCCTTGATATCTTTGATAGGCAAAGCTTGATTAGCTTTCACATCTTGAACAATTTGGATTTCACTTTTATAACTCATTACCCCATGGTCATTCTTTACATCAATAACCACGGCATTTAATTCTGTATCTTCTATCAATTGAACCAATTCCGCTAGTTTTTGAGGTCTACCAGCTGTATTTCCAGTTAAGTATAAGCCTCTAGCCTTGACGGCAGGGTTCTCTTCCTGTTCGAGAGGAGGAAGGGGTACGAAAAAAGGTCCCAATTCTTCTTTCAACTGTTCCTCAAAAAGGGCTCGCTCTGCTAAAAGTTTCGCTCTTTCTTCTTCTTCCCTAGCTTGTCTTTCCTCTTCAGTTTCTTCGATTACATCCCCTTTAGCTTCTTTGATATCCCCAGTACATCCAGTCACCATTAAGGGCAGGGATAATAAAAATAGAACAGTGATAAAAAAGGATATGTACTTGTTTTTTGCTGTTATTAATTTCACATTAACTCCCCTTCCAAAACATTTTACTTCTTTTTTCTATATTTTAATGTACTTTACCTCCCTCCAAATGTCCATACCTTAAAAAAAGGAAAATAAAATACACCTCTATGATAACCCCTAGGTAATTATTCTGCACCCCCATAATTAACATCTAGGACCTCGTATCCTATTTAAGAAGGGTAGAAGAAAGGGGGCTTAATAATTATTCGCCTACCCAACTCGTTTTTTAGCCACAATAAACCCTAAATAGCAACTTTCTAGTCAATTTATGCGTCTAATAATTGTAACTCAAAATAGGAGGGGAAATAGTGACTAAATTTTTTAGAACTCTAGTTTTTTTAGCTATCTTCACAATATCTCTAACCCCTATGGTCTTTGCGGAACCAATAGGGGATAACGGAATTAAATTAGTACATTCAGAACCTGTTACTAGTGGCGCCGTACTTAAAGAATACTATTGGGCAACAGCCAAGGGTCCCGCCAAAATCTTTGTCTTGGAAGTCGATCTTGAAAACCCTTACATAAAGGTGGACACTATTTTAGGAAAAGGTAAGGTTACAGAAAGATCTAATGTTAGTGCTATGGCTAAAGAAACAGGTGCAGTAGCTGCTATTAATGGGGATTTTTTTAATACTCAAGCTGAAGGAGCTCCTATAGGTCCTACAGTAGTCAACGGCGACCTCATAACCAGCCCCTTTAACTTTGGTAAAGTCTTTGCTGTGGGGGTTACTAAGGATAAACAAGCTTTTATCAATGACTTTCATTTTTTTGGTAAGGTTACAGCTCCCAATGGTAATTCCTTTGATCTAGCTGGTTTAAATAAAACCATTTATACTGCTGATGACAATACTCATAGCCATAAAAATCGCTTGTTTATTTATGACCATATGTGGGCTGGTACCTCAAGAGGTAATGATGGAGTAACCATACCTACAGAAATTCTAGTTCATAATAACAAGGTTGCTAAAATATCTTCAGGTGAATATATTAATTCCACCGTTCCTGAAGGAATGTATATTCTAAGGGGAAGTGGTGAAGCAGCAAATTTTCTGCTTAATAATTTCCAAATAGGTGATGAAATTAATATCGAATACAGTATGTTACCTGAAAGAGATTGGTCCATGTTGGTAGGTGGCCATAGCCTATTAGTTAATAGTGGACAACCCTACCCCTACACTAGGGATAAATCAACTTTAGATGGTTTACGGGCTCGTACGGCCGCTGGAATCTCCGAGGATAGAAGCACCCTCTACTTAGTAGGGGTTGAAGGTAGAACTTCAGAAAGTGTCGGTTTGACTTTAGATGATTTAACTCTGTTTCTTGTGGATATAGGTGTTTGGCAAGCAGTAAACCTTGATGGTGGTGGTTCAACCACTCTAGTAACTCGCCCCTTGGGAGAAAAGGAAGTACAAAGGGCTTTCCCCACTGAACAGCAATGGGAAAGAATGGTGGTCAATGCTATTGGTATCTATTCCACTGCTCCCCAAGGACAGTTGAAGGATATCGTAATTAAAGGAAAAGATAAGTTGGTGGTAGGAGACACAGTTGACTATACTCTTAGAGCCTATGACGAATACTATAATCCTTTTGACCTAAGTGAACTGGATGTGGAATGGAGTATTACAAATAACTTAGGCACACTTACGAATAATAGTTTTTCCGCAACCAGTCCTGGCAAAACAACTCTAACTGTTAAAATTAATGGTCTTACCAAAGAATTACCACTGACAATTATAAGTAAAGAAGAAGCACAGAAAGAGGAAATGGCTAAGCTTATTGCTAAGATTGGGCAAGGGACCATAACAGGCTCTGTGGTTAATGTCCGTTCAGGACCAGATCTCACCTTTGATGTATTGACTCAAGTTAATCTAGGAACTCAATTAAAAATCTTAGACCAAGAAGGTGAATGGTTACAGGTTCAATTAACCGAGGAAAACTTAGGCTGGGTTGCCAATTGGTTGATGGATTATCCTCAAGTACCTGGATTGGTAACAGGCAAGGTAGTTAATGTCCGCAAAGGCCCTGGAACCGACCAGGAAGTATTAACCCAGGTCAAGAAGGATGACCAAATAACTTTACTTACTAAGAATAAGGAATGGTATAAGGTAGCATTATCCGACGGGAGTACTGGGTGGATTATAGACTGGTTGGTAAAACCAATCTTAGATAAATAAAAACGGGGAAGAGGACTTCGGTCCTCTTTTTTAGTCCCCTTTGTTTAAAATAGAGCCATTTTTAGGTATAATGTAAACAGTACGCAAAAGGAGAACTGCCAATGGCTGATTTTATATCATTGATTTATATTACCCCAGAATTATTAATTAAAATATTAATAGCCTTTTCAATTTTTTTAGGGTTTTTGCTATTTAGAAAAATTGTTACTACTATTATCTTTAATACTCTATTAAAAATAACCAAGAAAACCCGTGGCGACTTAGATTCCAATTTTCTCTTGGCCTTTGAAAGACCAGTTAGGTTCTTGTTGGTAATTGTTGGTATCTATCTTGCCTTATCTTATCTGCTAATAACTCCTAACCAGCAATATTTCTTAGATGTTTTCTTGCGTTCTTTTATAATTATTTCTATCACCTGGGGAGTTTATAATTTGGCTGATACTTATTCTGGTTTATTCCAGAGATTAATTGGGAAACTTGGTCTAGACTGGGACCCCATTTTATTCCCCTTTATATCTAAATCCTTTCGTTTTATAGTAGTTGCTCTAGCCTTTACTATCATTGTCCAAGAATGGGGCTATAATATCCAAGGATTTATTGCTGGCCTAGGCTTGGGAGGTTTAGCTTTTGCTTTAGCTGCTCAAGATACAGTGAAAAATATCTTTGGAGGACTTGTAATTATTACCGAACGCCCTTTTTCTATCGGAGATTGGATTTTGACCCCCAGTGTAGAAGGGACTGTCTTGGATATTACTTTCCGTAGTACTAAAATTAGGACCTTTGCTCAAGCAGTTACCACAGTCCCTAACTCAACCTTAGCCAATGAGGCTATTACCAATTGGTCCCGAATGGGGAAAAGACGGATTAACTTTAACCTACGAGTACCCTATGATACTTCTAGCGAAAAGCTAGAAAAGGCTATCACCAGAATTAAGGACATGCTAAAGAATCATCCCGAGATTCATCAAGAGACTATTTTTGTTAATCTGGATAAATTCGGTGATAGTGGTTTGGAAATCTTCCTCTATTTTTTCACAAAAACTACTATCTGGGGCGAGTTTTTAATGGTTAAAGAAGATGTCAATTTCAAAATCCTAAGTATCCTGGAAGAGGAAGGAATAACCATAGCTTTACCAGCTACTAGTATCCATTTTAAGGATAATATAAGCTTTCACAAAACCAACGAACCTGCTAGCGATTAATTCTAGCAGGTTCTCACTTTTTTAGAGGGAAAAAAATATAATATATAAATCTTAGTTTGTTTTAGAGTATAAAAATGGGAGGTATAATAATGGAGATTATCTTAGATGAGAAAATACAAGAGTATGTCAAAGATAATAATATTAAAAGAATTGTTTTAAATAACCGTAATCTTAAAGTCTGGGGAAAACAGAAGCCGCTGCCCGTAGTAAGCTTAAAAGACCCTGATCCCCATAGAGGATACAATCTCTTTATTTTGGATGGAGATATTGAAGTTTATATCGATGAGACTATCCCCTTAGATAAGGAAAAAATAGTTATTAAATACCGGGATTTATCCGATAGCTAATTGGGCTTTGACATACACTTTATTTTTAGATAAATTTTAGTGGGACAGTGGAATAGTGAAACAGTATCTTCATTTCGCGATTCCAAGAAGGCGTAAAAAAAATGAAATATTTACTTTCGCTCACTGGACTCCAAATCGGTTAAATATTTGTAAACATTATGAGTCAAAGGTCTAGCTGATAGGTCGGCATTACGGCTCATATGTCTAGCTAATCAGTCAGCGTTATGACTTACATGTCTAGCTTACAGGTCAGCATGTAAGCTTAAATGCACACAAGGAGAATCACTCAAGAGATGTAATGCTGTCATGCAGAATGGCTATTTAGCCGTAATGCTGACATGCAAATTTTCCCAAGAATTTAACATAGGAGGCTTACCATGGAACACAGTTTTTCCCGCACTGAGATACTAATAGGCACAGAAAATTTACAAAAATTGAAGGAAAGTAAGATAGCTATTTTTGGAATTGGCGGAGTAGGTTCCTTTACAGCAGAAGCCCTGGCCAGGACAGGTGTAGGTAATTTAGTCCTTATTGATGGAGATGTTATCTGCCTTTCCAATTTAAACAGACAAATTCATGCTAACCATAAAACCCTAGGTCAAGCCAAAGTCTTAGCCATGAAAGAAAGAATTTTAGATATTAACCCAGAAGCTCAGGTAGAAACCTATCAAATGCTATATACTTCTCAAACAGCGGCTGATCTGCTAAGGGAAGACTATGATTATGTGGTAGATGCTATTGATATGGTCTCAGCCAAGATAGACCTCATTACAAGATGCACTAAAAAGGGAATAAAAATTATTAGCAGTATGGGGGCCGGTAATAAGCTTGATCCCACTAAATTTCAGGTAAGCGATCTTTTTAAGACCTCCGTATGTCCTTTAGCTCGAGTAATGCGTAAAGAGCTTAAAGCCCGTGGCGTTAATAAGTTAAAGGTTGTTTATTCCACAGAGCCACCCATTAAACCCTTACAATTAGATACAAATAAAGATTGTGCTAGTAGCCAAGGATCGCCCTTAATTAAAAAAAGACAGACTCCCGGAAGCATGAGCTTTGTCCCCTCAGTGGCAGGATTAATTATAGCTGCGGAAGTTGTTAATGACATTATTCATAATTAAAGATAACCTTGAAAACTGTACCAAAGGGACTGGTTTCTATTTCAATAGAACCCTGATGTCTTTCTATTATCCTGTAACAAACTGCTAAACCTAGACCAGTACCATTTTCCTTAGTGGTAAAAAAGGGCGTTCCCAGTTTGGCCATATTTTCTGGGGAAATTCCAGTTCCTTGATCGTGTACTGAAAGAACAACCTTCTTCTCTTCTTCTCGGTTCTCTGTTTTAATTTTTACAAATCCATTGACGGGAGAAATATCTATAGCATTTTTGACTAGATTTATAATTACCTGACGGATCTCAGCTTCATTTAAAGGTAATTTTGGAATATCATCTAATTCCATCTTAATAAATTTGCTCTCCATTAACGCCTCAGCCTGTAGGAGGGGGAATAATTTCTTAATTATATCATTAAGGTTTATAGTTTGAATCTCATAAGACCTTTTTTGAGCAATAGCTAAGAACTCAGTTATTAACTCATTTGCTCTATCTAATTCTTCAATCATTATATCGAACACATTTCGAAACGCACTACATTTCTCATCTTTTTTTCTTAATAACTGCAAATAACCCCTAACTGTAGTCATGGGGTTCCTAACCTCATGGCTGATACTAGCAGCCATTTCTAAAAGTATATTATTTAACTCCAATTGCATTAGTTCATTCTCAAAAATTTTTTTAGAGGTAATATCCGTGATTATTACAATAACACAAGATTTATTATCTATATTCACTATTTCGGCGGATAGAAGGCCTACCTTAATTTCATCCTTAGCTTTAAAGACTGTTTCATAGTTAATTACAGTTCCTTCCTTAGCTAGTTTCCTTATAAAATTTAGCTTGTCTTCAGTTTTAACCCAAAAACCTATATCTAAGGTTGTTTTCCCTATAACTTCATTTTTTTCTAGTTCAAAAGACTCTAAAAAGGCATTGTTTACATCTAGAATAGCGAAATCATTCCATCTACAGACAAGCATAAGATTAGGGCTTAGCTGAAATATTTTGCGAAATCTATCTTCTCCTTCTCTTTGCCCCCAAACAACTTCCATCGCCATTTTCAAACAAAAGCTCCTTTCCATTTAATTCAATAGCAATTTACATTCGCTAAAATTAAATCTTATCCTTTAGATATCTTGTCAGATTTTGTCGTAGCCCAAAATAAATTTAACATACAATTCAGAGTTTTTTAATAAATGATATAATGGAAACAAAAGTCTAGGAGGCAATATCTTTGAAGACCATTATTGAAGCAAAAGATTTAAGCAAAACCTATCAAATGGGTGAATTAACAGTAAAGGCTCTTAGAGATGCAACCTTTCAAATCTATGAAGGGGAACTTATTGTCGTCCTTGGCCCCAGTGGTTCAGGTAAAAGTACCCTCTTAAATATAATTGGAGGCATGGATAAAGCCAGTGGCGGAGAATTTTATTATCAAGGGATAGCCCTCCATGCTGCCGATACCAAAACATTAACCCAATACCGGCGAAATGAAGTAGGCTTCGTTTTTCAATTCTATAATCTAATGCCTAATTTAACTGCCTATGAAAATATCAATCTTTCTGTCCAAATAGCCAAAAATCCTCTGCCCATTGAAGAACTTTTAGAAAAAGTAGGCCTTTTAGAGCGGGCAGATCACTTCCCTTCCCAATTATCCGGAGGGGAACAACAGCGGATAGCTATAGCCCGAGCCTTAGCTAAAAACCCCATGCTTCTCTTATGTGATGAGCCTACTGGAGCTCTGGATTTTACAACCAGTATCCAAGTCCTACAACTCTTAAAAGATTTTTGTCAGACCTATGGCAAAACAGTAGTAATTATTACCCACAATATAGCAATTGCCCAAATCGCAAATCGCATCTTTCATTTAAAGGATGGAAGAATAGAGAAAATCTCTATTAATGAAAATCCCCTATCTCCTGAGAGGGTGACCTGGTAATGTTAAGAAAGAAAATGTTCCGGGATTTCAAAGATCATAAAGGAGCTTACTTAGCCTCTATTGCTATCATGGTTTTAGGAATCCTGGTCTATACCAGCTTTTCTATAGTGGTGGATAATTTAAAACTTTCCCAAGAAACCTTTTATAATAGGGAGAATTTTGCCGATGGTTTCATCAAGGTTCGAGCTTTACCTTATGATAAGATTAAAAACCTTGAGAGTATTCAAGGTATTGCCCAAATAGAAGGTCGAATTGTTCAAGATGTCCAGGTTTACGCTCCTGAAAAAGAACAAAACATCTATTTACGCCTGGTCTCCCTGGATCCCGCTGCCCTTAATCCCATCAATGGAGTCCGTCTTACTCAAGGTATCTCTTTAAAGCCTAAAACCATGAATATTTGGCTTGATAATAACTTTTTGACAGCTAATAACTTAGAAATGAATGATAACCTTGAAATTATAGTGGAAGGTAAGGTCAGAACTCTTAATATTGTAGGAGCAGGGATGAGTCCTGAGTTTATTTATGCCCTGCGAACTTCTGCCGATATTTACCCTTCTCCTGAGACCTTTGGTATTGCCTTTCTTCCCTTAGATGTTATGGAAACACTTGTCCCTGACCAAGGCATGTATAATGATCTGGTTTTTAAGCTAGCTCCAGGGATAGACTACGAAAATGTTAAAGACCAATTAGAGGATGCTTTAAAGCCCTACGGATTAATAAGCATTATCCCTCGTGCCAACCAAACCAGTCATTTATTACTCTCGGAGGAGCTAAAAAGCCTTGAGGCCATGTCCACCTCTTTACCGATAATATTTCTGGCTATTGCTGCTATGATTTTATATATAACTTTAAAAAGACTGATTGAGCAGCAGCGAGGACAAATAGGAATTCTCAAGGCCTTTGGTTATTCTACTCAAGAAATTTTAACCCATTACTTATCCTATTCCCTTGTTATTGCTCTGGTAGGAAGTATTTTGGGAGGTATTCTGGGGATAGTCAGTTCCTATCCTCTAACAGCTTTTTACCAAATGTTTTTTAATATGCCCAGTCTCTATGGTAAGTTTTCCTTTCTCTATTTATTAGCAGGAATTATTTTTTCAGTGCTATTTTCTTTATTTGCTGGGTATCAGGGATGTAAAAAAGTATTACACTTAGAACCAGC
>JAAZJU010000084.1 GCA_012800195.1 Clostridia bacterium | reverse complement strand
TTGCTCTGTTTCCTTTCTCTTCTCTATTTCTAGTTTTAATCTTGCGTATGCAAGACAAGAAGATAAGTTTCTAGCTAATTTATCAATAACCTTTTTAAGTTTTTTACCTACCTTAATATTAAAGAAATCAGTATCAAGAGAATAAAGTATCAAATAGCCAATATCAGCTAAGGAATATATAATCATCGAACCACTTTTCTGAATTCCAATCAACATATTGAAGAAATTTTTAGCTTCACAGTTATCTATATAAAACCCGTCTTCATTGGTGATTAATTTAAAATAGGGCTCTTCAACATTTAAGATTTTTGTAGAGGAAACCTGTTCCGGGTAGGAATAAATAAGAGATAATTGTCCATCATTAGTTAATAAATTAGGCAAATATTGATGTTTTATATAAACTGCTGAAAAACCCAACCCAAAACGAGACATTAAGGTCTTTAAAAAAGCATCCGCAGTATTATAGATATCCAATGTTGGCTCATTTACTAAAGAAATTTCATATAAAGCAGATATATCGGTCAATATTTCTTTAAATACTTTATTATTCATACAATACACCTACTACCAAAGTTTTATTATAAAACTCTAAGAACCCATCCCCAGAGGAAGAAATCTCTCCAATAGTAAATGCCCCTGGAAGATCTGGGAAGGACTGGTCAATTATCTTTAATTCTCTATCATACTCCGAACCCAAGTAAAGCACCCTAGAAATACAATTCAGAATTAATCCTGTAATAATCTTCTTTGATTCTAATCCACTTAAATCCTGTAATATTTGGTAACCCGCATCTAGTAAACTATCTTTGGAACCCTTTAAAACTACTAAAACAGAGTTTTCTTTCACTTCGCCAGCACAAACTAGATGCCCTTCTGGGCTAATTAATAAAATATCCCGCACTATACAATTTGAATTATTTCTTAATACCCCCAAGGGATACTCTTTGGCTATTTCAAAAAAATTTCCCTGTGTAAGCTTTTTGTTACAGTCTTCTTCTATTATATTTTTATATACCTCTAAAGCATTTTCCCAATTCAATTCTATAATCCTATTGTTTTCTGTCTTTGTGGCAACTATTGGCCCTGCAAATTCTTCCCATCCATGTCCGACCCCTAAACGGATTTTTAGATCAAGAAAACAAATCACAGCAGCATTTTGTAAAAAACCGTCATTAGTAAAAACGCAAGGTTGAGATTTGAACTGAACAGTTCCAGCTCCGCCTCCTATATAATTTATTGCAAAACCAAAGTATCTATATAACTCAGATAAAAAACTGTCCAAATTAGGATATAAACCATCAACAAATACTACTGCAGTTTTGTTTGTATAGTTTTCTTTTTTTACCCAGTCCTTTGGAATTTCAAACTCAAGCCCTTTTGTCATATCAATCAAATATGGTCTTGCTAAGGCTGGCACTGGTAAAATAATAGCACCTTCATCAAACAATTTATTTTTATATATTAAACCAGGAAAAATCCCACCAAAAAATGAGATGCCTGCAACATTTAAATACTCAATTAGTTGTGTAATATTTATTTTGCTTTTTTCCCCTATAAGTATCATTATTGCTTTATCATGAAGATAATCCTTGCTTTCTAAGATTCTTTTTAAAATAACCTTTTCATTAACATCTTTTATAAAAACCATAAGATCCTCCAAAAACTTTTGAACTAAATTTTATTTCATTAAACTACATTACTTCCCTTTTATCTTTTTATTTCCTGCTTAAATACAAAATTATCCAATCTTTTTATAACCATTCTTTGTGCCATGGTTAATTTAAATATATAATAGTAATAATTACTTTACAATCTATTAGGAGGTACTATGTCCCATCATTCAATAAAAGAAGGCTATAAAAAACTCCAGGAGCGAATAAATAGATTTCCCCAAGGGGCTCCCCCCTCGGAAACCCTATATAAGATATTAGCTCTACTATTTAGCGAAAAGGAAGCCCAACTGGTATCCCAAGTACCTATCAAACCTTTTACTGCCAAGTTAGCAGCTAAAATTTGGGGCATGACTGAGGGACAGGCTTCTCTTATTTTAGAAAAACTAGCTAGTAGATGTATCTTGTTAGATTCAGAATACAGAGGAGAGCGCTACTATATGCTTCCGCCTCCCATGGCAGGTTTTTTTGAATTTGCTCTGATGCGAGTCCGTACTGATATTGACCAAAAACTCCTCAGTGAGCTGTATTATCAATATTTAAATGTGGAAGAGGATTTTATTAAGGACCTGTTTTTCAATAACGAAACAAAATTGGGGAGAGTTTTTGTCCAAGAGCCAGTTCTTACTAATGAAAATACCATCCATATCCTGGACTATGAACGAGCAAGCCATATAATCAAAACTGCTTCCCATATTGGAGTTAGTATGTGCTACTGTCGTCATAAAATGGAACACCTAAAAATGGCTTGTGATGCCCCTATGGAGGTCTGTATGACCTTTAACAACACGGGAGATGCTCTAATTAGACATGAATATGCTCGTAGAATAGAAGCTTCAGAAGCTTTAGAAATCCTCCAGAAGGCCTATGAAAATAATTTAGTGCAATGTGGAGAAAATGTTCGAGAAGATGTCAGCTTTATCTGTAATTGTTGCGGTTGTTGTTGTGAAGGTTTACAGGCAGCTCGTAAATTCGGGATTCTCCAACCTATCCAAACCACCAACTATATCCCTCAAGTTGAAGAAAATAGCTGTATTGGTTGTGGTAAATGTGTACGGGCCTGCCCCATAGGAGTAATATCTTTAGAAAATAAAAAAGCGAAAATAGCTGAGGATATTTGTCTAGGCTGTGGAGTCTGTGTCCGCTCCTGTCCCAAAGGGAGTATAAATTTAAAGCCCCGTAAAGAGCGGGTGATTACCCCTGTTAATTCTGTACATCGGGCTGTGTTAATGGCCATAGAAAAAGGTCAATTACAGCATCTTATCTTTGATAACCAAGCCTTCGCTAGTCATAGAGCAATGGCCGCTGTTTTATCGGCAATACTCAAAATGCCAGGCATTAAACAAGCTTTGGCCTCCAAACAAATGAAGTCCATCTATCTTGAAAGACTAATATCAAAATACACTAGAGGATGAATTTTATCATCCTCTAGTGTATTTACTTTAAGAATAGAAATAATAAAGTTGACATTAAAAGTGCTAAAAAAGCGCCCATAAAGAATACTAAATTTATTCCGCCTATAGTGAACATGAGCCCCATAAAGAGAGGTCCTAAAGTTTGACCTATGCGAAGAACCATACCGTTAATGGACATAAAGGCTGCTCTATATTCTATTGGAGCAATTCCAGCTAGGATTGTTTGATTGCTGGGATTATTCATACCCTGCCCAATACCAAAGATTAAGGCAGGTATGAGAAGCATCCATAAATTGTTCACAAAGGGCACTAAAAATAGCGCTAGGGCTAAAAATAGAAAGGCCACCTTCAGCAAAGTTTTTACAGAAAAACGCTCTGATAATCTCTTAAGTTGGGATGCTGTTAGGGCATTAGTAATGGACATAGAGAACATTACTAAGCCAGTAACAAGGGAAGTTGCCCCAAAGGTCCCTTCGATAATAAAAGGGAAAAAGCTTAAATAAGCACCATATAGTAAAAGAAAAGTGGTAATCCCTGCGGTAAAAAGTAGGTACACCTGTTTATTATTAATACTTTTAACCGCATTGGCCAGATATTCCAGTAAGTTTTCAGACACCTCAGGTTCCGGATTATTTAACTTAAATAACACGATAAATGAAACTGGTATGGCCAATACTGGTAAAATAAAAGGAAAATTCCAGCCGAACATTGCTAAAGCTCCCCCTAAGGCCGGATAAGTAGCTGTGCCTACACTTAAAACACTGGCGTTATAACCCATAGCCTCTATTCGCTCTTTACCGGAATAAATATCCCCAATAAGAGTTGAATTCAATGATCCCAAGGCGGCTGCTCCAATACCTTGAATAAATCTCAAGTTAAGTAATGTATTAAAATCAGAGGTAAAAGCCCCGGCCCCTCCGGCAATTCCAAAGAGGATTAAAGAAGGTACAAGTATTCTCTTTCGACCAAAACGATCTGCCAATATACCAAAAACCGGAGTCAAAATAACACCGGGTAAGGTAAATACAGTAATTAATAGTCCTACTGTTTCTTGAGATATATTCATAACCTGAGCAATCTTAGGGAAAGCGGGAGTAATGCTAGATACTCCTAAGACAGCCATGAGCGTAATGGAAAAAATAATCCTTAAATTAGTCTCATGATATAATTTTTTATTT
>JAAZJU010000083.1 GCA_012800195.1 Clostridia bacterium | reverse complement strand
CTGAATTTCAATAGCATCTAACTGAGAATATTTTTCTGGAGTATTGAGCCATCCCCCTCTATTATATTGTCCAATAAGGAGATTGGCGGCCTCTCTCTCTTCCTCCATTAACCCTGCTTCCCCAGTATTGGTGGCAGTTCCAGCCATGGAGGCTCCCTTGGCTAAAGCAATCTTAGCACTCTTACTTAAAGCACCTCCAAAGGACATAGCAGCAATCATAATCGGTATAGAAATATTTAAAGGTTTTTTGCTATTTTTACCTATGGTTACAGAAGTGTTTATTGTTTCCGTTTCAGGAGTAGGAAAGTGGAAAAGATGAACAGGATTAAATAATAGCTTCTCCCAGGGAGACAAATGATAGTGGCTGCCTAAGGGCCTAGAGATAGGTTTACCTTGGCTAGCCCTCATTGCCAGTTCAACTAGATTAATAATCCCTACCTTTTTGGAGGCTGGTACCATCTCAAAAAGGTTTTCTATGTATTGGTCCTGAATCAAGCGATTAACACCTTTATCCACTACCTCATTAACTAGTGAGCGAATATAATTTTCAATTATTTTCAATATTTACACGCCCCTTTTTAATTTACCTTTTCCAAATAAATGGGATGGGATTACTTGTGAAATTAATAATCAAACTTAGTAAACTCAAGGTATACAGGACCGAAGCACTACCGAAGTATAAAAAAGGTACTCCCCCATTCCATATAAATCCCATTGCTATTAGAAATGTACCATAGAGAAAATAGGGTAGAGCTCTAGGTTTGGCAAATATCTTTCCTTGATTTTCTCGCCAAAGCCGATGTTGGTTTTCAATTTTTTTCAGAATTAGATCATTGACCTCTGTCTCTGTAGGTAGCTGTTCGGCTTTTTGCGCCATTTTGAATAATTCTTTCTTATTGATTAAATTAATTTTCCGTTTTTCACTGATTAAATTACAAAAATCAATAGTGGCCTGTCTAAAATCCGTAGTGGAAATAATAATTCCTTGGCTATAGCCTCTGGCACTCATGGCTTTAGAAAGCTCTCGGGCCTGTCTAGCTTCCACCATATCCTCATCATCAAGGATATGACATTGAATAGCTACCCATTGGTCTTTTTCTTTAGCAACCATATTTATCCCCTGGTATTCCAAATCAGGAGTCAAGGAAACCTCTGAATATTGGGGATGTTTTGTTAATACTTCCCTAATAAAATTACTAAAACTATCCTTATCATAGGTTTTGATTCTTTTCCAAAACTCTTCTTCTCTTACTTCATTTCTTAGTTTTTTAACAATCCTTTCAATCATTTTTCCTTCTATTGTTTTCGCAATTAAATGATAGATTACCACTAGGGCTAGGGCTGCTAAGAAAGCTGCCTCAAGCCTTTCTCCTCCACCATAAAATAGTAAGATTATAAAAGAAGTTCCTAGAACAAAAAAACGGGTTAAATAAAACTGTAAAACCCTAGATGGATAAGATTGCTCTTGATAAAGATGACTATAATAATATTCTTCTTTGGCCTTTTCCCTTCTTCTTTTTTGCAACTTTCTCCGCAAGGCAAAAAATGTTTTATTCATCTTTGGTTCACCTCCTTACTTTCTATAGGCTAGCCAAAAAAATAGATAAATAGTCTATTAGGTATATTTTTTCCTTCATAGTGAAAACTATTATTATCATTAAACTCTTAATAAATTGGATAATCTGTAAAGGAGGAATTTTAGTGAATAAGGAAAGAATAGTATGTCAGGTTGAGGAATGTATTTATAATACTCAAAAACTCTGTAGTGCAGAAAGTATTGAAGTTAAGTCCTCAGGAAACATGGTGGTGGGGACCAGTGCTGGAACTCGCTGTGGTACCTTTGAATATAAAGAGGGTACTCATTTAAAAGATTAAAAAGAACTGGCCTGATTAGCCAGTTCTTTTCACTCCCACATAAACGGTAACAGCTCCAAAACCCAAAGGGTAATATTTTACTTCTTTTAAGCCTGCCCCTTGAAATATTCTTTTTATTTCCTCTTGACTAGGAAAGGTTTTTAAGGACTCAGGTAACCAGGTATAAGGAGGAAATTTATTATCAATGGCTTTACCTTTATCAACAACTTTACCGATTAAAGGTACTACTTTAAAGAAATACAAATTAAAGCCCATTCTTAATAAAAAATTATGAGGCCTAGATACCTCAATACAGACCACTGTACCTCCTGGTTTTACTACTCTCGTCATTTCTTTAATGGCCTGGGAAATATCTAGCACATTCCTTAAAGCAAAACCATTAGTTACAGTATCAAAATTATCATTAGGAAAAGGTAGCTGGAGAGCATCCCCTTCCACAAAAGTGATATTTTTTTGCTCTGAATTCTTAACTTTTTCCTGAGCGATATTTAACATATTCTGAGCGAAGTCCAAACCCCAGACCTGTCCTTCAGGGCCTACTAATTCCGCCATTTGCATGGCCAATTCCCCTGTTCCACAGCACACATCTAAAGCCTTCTTACCTTTAGTTAAGCGGGTTTTCTTGAGTAGGAATTTTTGCCAACCTGGTAACATCCCCCAAGTCATAATCAAATTCATTAGATCATATTTTCTTGCAATAGTATTAAATATATTACGCACATATTTATCTTTATCGATGATTTCAGTCAACGACTACACCTCTTTTTTCTCACCTCGAGGAAAAGCAATGGTTATTTTGGTGCCCTTCCCTACTTGACTTTCTACTTTCATAGAAGCTTGATGGGCCTCCACAATCTGTTTACAAACATTAAAGCCTAAACCTGTGCCTGTTTCTTTGGTAGTCATGAAGGGGGTACCCAGCTTTTCTAGAATATTTTCAGGGATACCACTTCCTGTATCCTCTACCTCTAGAATAATATTTTCATTACCATCAATAAGTCTAACTATTAGAGATCCTTCTCCTTTTATGGCCTCTATGCTATTCCGACTAAGGTTTAATAGTAATTGTTTAATCTGATTAGTATCTAAAAATAACGGCGGAACATTTTCTAAGTGCATTTTAAAGTCTATGCCTTTTAAAGAAGCTTCCTTCTCAATCAATAGTCCTTGAGTTTCGATAACATCTTTAAAATTTACCAGTTCTTTTTTTTCTATTTCCTTATTTGTTATTGATAAGAAATGAGAAACGATTGAAAAGCATCGGTCAATTTCACTGATTAGGAGATTAAGATGCTCTTTTGTTAAAAAATTCTTTTGAATTTTAGCCAGTTGTAAGAATCCACGAATACTTGTTAAGGGGTTTTTTATTTCATGGGCGATACCTGCCGCTACTTCACCTATTATATTAATATGCTCTATCTGGCTGGCCTTCTCCTTACTAAATTCTGTATTGGTGATATCCCTTAAAATAATGGCTACAAAGATAATTTTATTGTTTTTATCAAAAATAGGAAAGGTATTCATTTCAAATTGTTTATTTCCTAGAATTACCTTTTTGTTTGAACTAAACTCCCCGTCTTTTAGCATTTTTATGATATTAATGTATTTTCCCAAGGACTTCTTCTCTTTAAATATGTCCTTAATCTTACTGCCAATAATCTTTGTTTTTAGCTTACCCTTGATTTGTAAATCTCTCAAAGCAGCTTCATTAATAAGCACAATTTGTTCATCTTGATTGACTACCACTGTTGCCAAGGGGAACTCATTAACTAATTGTTCCAATAGTTTCCTTTGTTGTAGTAACTTTAATTGGGAATTTAAAAGTGCTTCACGGGATAATTTTTCCTTTTGCAAAAGATTTTTGGTTAGCCCACTAATGGCTGCAAATACGAATACTATTAATAAATCTTCAAATATATTAACTCCTGGTAACTTCAATAATTCGTCAATAAATAAAATAATTACACTAATCAGGGTAACTATCAAGAAGTTTAAACCCATAGAAAGTTGAATGGTAGCAATTAAAATTGGTATTAAAAAGAGTAATTTAGTAGTATAAAAATTAGTACCTAGATATAGTAGACCAATCATAAATATATTAGATGTAATTAAAGCTAAACTTAATAAGGTTTTATTGATGTTTTTTTGGATGTAAGCGATAATAAAAACTAGAAAAATACAGGTGACCAAAAAAGCCCCAAAAAAAAGAAGCATGTCTTGATTATCTTCAGATACGGTGAAATACATGTTAAAATCGGGTTGCAAAGTACTGATTAAGATAGTTAAAAGAAATAAATTGAAAAAAAGTTGAATAATTATTATGTAGTTGTTAATTAGAGTATTATAATCACTTTTATTATCCATAATTATCATTCTACCATCCTGGGCTGATTTCGTTGTACCCCTAAGTAGGCGAATAAGGTCAGATAAGCTTCTAATTAGCTAAACTAACATCTTGCATTAAAGGAAAACTGATCCTCACCTTAGTACCCTGTCCTACCTTGCTGGTTATAGTGCTTATTCCATTATGATTATTTATAATTCTAGCACATACGCTAAGACCAAGCCCTGTGCCTGACTCTTTGGTAGTAAAAAAAGGCATACCTATTTTTTCTAAAACCTCTTCATCCATCCCCGACCCGGTGTCTTCTACTTCAAGTATAACTGCATTTTCTTCTGATTTTAATCTCAGGGTCAAGACTCCGCCATCCTCCATAGCCTCTATCCCATTGCGGCAAAGGTTTAAAATCAATTGCCTAATTTCATTTTTATTTAATAATAAATCGGGAATCTCCTCAATTTCCTTTTTGAACTCAATGCCATTAAATAAAGCATCCTGGCCAATTAAAATACTCAACTCGGAAATGATTACCTTTAAATTTAACATTTCTTTTTTGTTTTCAGTTTTTCTAGCTACTGATAAAAAATTAGCAATAATTGAGTTGCAATTATCTATCTCTTGAAGCAAATAATTTAATTTTTCCAGGTTGAGATGAGCCTTATCCTTTTTAGCCAAATGTAAATGTTCTTGAATATTAATCAGTGGTTTTTTTATTTCAGGGGCAATACTTGTTGCCATTTGCCCTATTAAATTAACTCTTTCCAACTGACTAATTTTTTCCCTGTTTCTTTCTTCCTGAGATATATCTTGAAATACTAATATAGCGTAGATTAAATTTCCTTCTTCATTATAAATAGCCTGACCGGAATATTCTAAAATTTTGCTATTAACGACTCTTTTTTCCATATAAAAACTTTGCTCTTGATCAAGAATTTTTAATATAAGAGATTTATGTAGAGATAATGAATCACTCAATTGATTGTAATAATTACTGAAAGGACTTCCTACATAGTCAGCGGGTTTTTTATCTAGAATACCATCAATATCTATAGCTGCTTGATTGATATGAACAATTTTTTCGTCAGTATCTATAACCAAAACCCCTAAAGGCATGAAACGGATTATATCTTCCCGCAATGCATTATTTTCCATTAATTCTCCTCGGGTTGTATGTAGCTTGTTCCTAGTCTTTCTTTCTACATCGAATACACTACCCACTAGCCAACTAACAATATAAAACAATCCTATAATTATAATGTCATTTTCTATAATATAGGGATCCACATTTATCTGATAAAAATATTTAATTAAACCATTATAAAGGCCCAACAATAAAGGAAAAAAAATGATATGGATAGGAGGGAATTTAATGGCCGCAATGATAATTGGTATGAGAAATAAAATTTCAGGATGAGAATTGCTGGTAAGGATTATTATAGCGGTGATTATTGCAATATCAGTTAAAATAATATAACAATCCAAAACTAGAGATTTATTACTTTTATATTTATAGGTTAAAAAAATTAAAATAAAAATAAGAATAACTAACAAAGTACTAAGCGGATAAGATGGGTGACTCTGCCAATAAAATTGGGCAGTCAAGAATAATACTATTAAAATTAATAGTATTTGGATTTTGATTATGTAATTATTACCTGGCTTTTTGAGGAAAGAAGATCTAGTCATTTTATTCCTGTTTATTCGTTTTATTTGTATCTAGATTAATTATTATGCTGTTATATAATAATTTCTGCATTATTCAGCAAACTCCTTTTTTTCATTGATAGGACTAATCCAAAACATTAATAATTAAAATAAATTTTAGTCGCTTTGAAATGCTTGGAAGCCATATATAAAAATATCCTCTGCAAAGAATTTCATTTTACAGAGGATTTAGAACAACTATCTATAAGTTTATTTTCACATAAATGTATTAAGTGATTTCAATTTTGTTTTTTTGATTATAGGGTTGAAACAAACCCTGTTCCACCTGGCGGCTTTCTTTATCGACAATAACAGTAGCATGATGTAAAAACTTATTCTTAACAAAATAACGCATATCAGTAAAAACTCCCACTATTTTATCATCTACTATCCTATAATCAATATGCCAAAAAGGAGTAAATTCTTTAAAAAATTCCCCTATTTTAGTATCTTCCAAAGTTTCTTTTATTTCCTCGGAAATTAATCTTAACCTTTTGTGAATTTTAATCTTGTTGGTTATTAGATTGATTTGCCCCACAATATTTTTATTGTTTTTTCTTACAATAAAATCCCACTGAAAAAGCCCTATAAAAGCAGGCATGACCACTATGACCTCTGAATACTGATAATAGTATTTTTTTATTAAAGCTTGTGCTCTTCTTCTCATCAAAAGACGCCCTAAAAGATAAAGGGAAAAAACACCGGCAAAATAATATTGGCCCATACTATTTATTGCTCCAAAATAAATAATGGCTAAAGAGGTCCCTATCAAAAAGGGATCAGTAATCATTAAGAGGTTAAAGGTATATTTTTTACGGGAAAAGGGATAAAAAAGCATAACACCATAAGAATTCATTAAATCCAACAAGGTATGACTCAAGGCTCCTAAAAAGGCCCCTAGAATTAATCCCCATAAATTGGCTTGGGGAAATACAAAGGATAAAGTAATCCCAATTAAAGACGCAAAAAAGGCTAATCCTGGTATTGAATGAGATAATCCCCGATGATTTTTTAAATAAGTGTAATGTCCACGGGATTGGTATACTATATCTAGGTCAGGGGAAACCGCCCCTAAAGTAGTTGCAATCAAGAATGGATTTGTAAAAGAGACTTCTGCCCCACTGAGTACAGCCACTGCCGCTCCTACTAGGCCATGAGTTACTGGATCCATTTTCCCCACCTCCTCCATTTTTCGACAAAATCAGATATCAGTATAGCACAAATGGAGGTAAATGGGGCTAGTATTTTGTTGGAATTTTTCCGTTTTTCCGCAAACGCGCGAGCAATTGAACTAATAAAAATGTATACTGAAGTGAACATACGGAAAATCGGCTAAATATTCTTAGCGAAGCTGAAGTAATAAAAGCTAATGAGCAAACAGGATGTTTGCGAAATTGTGATTTGGGTCAGGACGACCCATTGAACACGGTTAGCTTTTATCCGAAGCAAGCTTAGAATATTCCGATTTGGAGTCTAGTGAACAAAAGTATACATTTTATATATAGTAATTACTATTTCACTATTCCACTGTTTCACTAGATTATGTTCTACTGCCTGGTTTATCTATTGGCTTACCTTCCGCACATAAAGAACATTCTTCTGGTGGGAAGGTCTTGATATCCAAAGCTAAAAGAGATTTATAGGGTACAGTAAGTTTATTTTGACCACCACTACGGTCAATAATGGAACCAACTCCAATTACTTCTACACCCATACTCCGTAATAGTTCCACCACCTCTTGGGAGGAACCACCAGTAGTAATAACATCTTCTACCACTAAGGCTTTTTGCCCTTTTTCTACAGAAAAACCTCTGCGCAAGGTCATTTTGCCATTTTCCCGCTCAGCAAAAATTCCTGGAACCCCTAGACTTCTAGCCACTTCATAAGCAATAATTATGCCTCCAATGGCAGGTCCCACCACAATATCGGGCTTTTCTTCCAAAAATTTTTCTCCTAAGGCTTGGCCAACCTTTTCCGCCAAATGTGGTTCCTTTAACAAAAGAGCACACTGCACATACCCTTCACTATGTAGTCCAGAAGTTAATTTAAAGTGACCTTTTCTTAAGGCGTTAGTTTTTTGGAGCATTTCCATTATTTCTTCCTTAGTTAACCCCATTATCTCTCCTCCATTTCTGTAATAATATTTTTGGCCGCTAATAAAGGATCAGCACTAGCATTGATCGGCCTACCTACTACTAGATAATCAGCTCCGTTTGTTACGGCTTCCTTAGGAGTCATCACCCTTTTTTGATCTCCCTTTTCAGCTTCCAAGGGTCTAACTCCTGGGCAGACTGTATAAAAATCTGCACCACAGAGTCTTTTAATTTCTTGGGCTTCCTGAGGGGAGGAAACTACTCCGTCTAAACCTGCTTTTTTACACATGAGAGCCCATTTTTGTACGGTCTCGGGAATAGTTGTCTTAAAACCTAAGGATTTAAACCCTTCCTCACTAAAACTGGTTAATACCGTAACTCCAATCAGAAGAGGGGGATTAATACTTTCCCGGAGAGCTACTTCTTGTACTGCTTCCTTGGCCCTTTTCAGCATTTCTTCTCCACCCCCAGCATGGACATTGAACATATCCACCCCTAGAGAAGTGGCCCATTTAGAGGCACTGGCTACTGTATTGGGTATATCATGAAATTTTAAATCCAGAAAAATCTTTTTGTTTTTAGCTTTTAAATAATCGATAATTTCCCCTCTAGTGTTTAAGAATAACTCTAGGCCCACTTTATAATAGATTACCTCATCCTCTAAAATATCTATTAATTCTTTTCCTTTATTTAAATTGGGCACATCCAAGGCCACGATTAATCTTTCCCGCATTGTTACCTCTCCTTCCAGGCTAAGCCTATTAAATCTGTAATAGCAGTTACTCCCCGCTCCTGACAATAATTCCCTATCCCTGCTAAAATTTCTAATGGAGCTTGGGGATTATAAAAGTTGGCTGTACCCACTTCTATAGCTGTAGCTCCTGCTAAGATAAACTCTACGGCATCTTGCCAGGTGCTAATGCCTCCCATGCCAATAACAGGAATTTTAACCTTCTGAGCCACTTGCCATACTGCTCGTAAGGCTACGGGTTTAACTGCTGGCCCTGAAAATCCCCCCACTATATTGCCTAAAACTGGCTTTTGGCTATTTATATCTATGGCCATCCCTAACAAGGTGTTAATTAACGATACTCCATCTGCCCCTGCTTCTTCCACGGCCAGAGCTATCTCAGTTATATCAGTAACATTGGGACTTAATTTAACTAAAACAGGTAAGGTAGTTGATTTTCTTACAGCCTTGGTAACCTGAGCTGCCATCTGAGGGCTAATACCAAAGGCCATTCCCCCTGCTTTAACATTAGGACAAGAGATATTTACCTCTAAGGCTGCTATTCCTGCTTGATTGCCAAGTCTTTCAGCCAGCTCTATATAATCCTCTATGGTATTACCAGAAATATTGGCAATAATCTTCGGTCCTAAATCCTTGACCTGAGGTAAATAGTCCTTAATAAAACTTTCCACTCCGGGGTTTTCCAGACCAATGGAATTTAATAGTCCAGCTGGGGTTTCGAAAATTCTTTTCCCAGGATTACCCTTACGGGGCTCCAAGGTTAAGCCTTTAGTCACAATAGCCCCTAATTTACAAACCTCAACTATTTGGCTATATTCTAAACCAAAACCATAGGTACCAGAGGCAGTAAGTACAGGATTATCTAGTCTTAAACCTTGAATATCTACAGCTAAATTAACCTTACCCATCTAGCTTCACCTCCTGAGCCCAAAAAACTGGGCCATGAGTGCATACCTTAGGATAAATCTCAGAATTGGTGCTTTCACAGGTACATCCTAAGCAGACCCCTATCCCACAAGCCATGGTTGTTTCCAGTGATACCTGACAAGGTATTTTTTCTTGAGCCGCTAATTCCTTAACTTTCGCCATCATGGGCAATGGCCCACAAGTATAGATAATTTTCGGATTAAAATCTCGGATTATTTGAGGTAGAAGCTCTGTCACCAATCCTTCTTTTCCTAAAGAACCATCCTGGGTAGCTAAGTTTATTTCCTGACAGCTTTCTTCGAAACAAAGGATGTTTTTCAACCCTTCTTGATCCCGAGCTCCAATGGCCATATAGATTTGATTATTTTTTTTCTGCAACTCCTCGGCCAAAAACCTTAAAGGAGCTTGCCCTAATCCCCCGCCAATTAAGAGGGCCCGAGAATTTTCTAGTTCTAGATTAAAACCTTTACCTAAGGGCCCTAAGACCGTGATTTCATCACCAGGCTCTAGTTCCGCCATTAATTTACTGGTTTTACCTACCACTTGATAATAAATCAAGAAATCACCTGTTTCTCTATCTACACTATGAATACTAAAGGGTCTAGGTAAAAGAGGATCATAGTTTTTGTTTAACTTTATTGTTATAAATTGTCCCGCTTGAGCCACTTTGGTTATGGAAGGAGAATTGAGGGTTAAGACAAACTGATCCTCAGCTATCTTTATTTGTTTCTTAACTCTTAAGTTAACTAATTCCACTGGTCCTACCCCCCTTATCATAATCCTGTAAAGCTTTTACCCTAATCATGGATTCCAACACCTCTAGAACGGCCACAGCCAGATCTAAAGAAGTAAGACAAGGGACACTAAAATCTACAGCCGCTCTTCTAATTCTAAATCCATCCCGTTCCGGTGTTTTGCCCTTGGTCAAGGTATTGATTACTAAATCAATTTTTCCTTCCTTGATTATATCGGCTACATGGGGACTACCTTCTTTTATCTTATTGACCACTTCTACTTTTAAACCAGCTTCCCTTAAAAGTTGGGCTGTGCCTCTGGTAGCCACTAACTCAAAGCCCAAATGGTCTAATCTTTCTAAAATCGGCAAGGCCTCTTTCTTATCTTTATCGGCAATAGTGGCTAAAATCCTACCTTTTCGAGGAATAACATAGCCTGCGGCAAGAAGGGCTTTATATAAGGCTTTGGTGGGGTTTTTATCTAAACCTAAAACCTCCCCTGTTGATTTCATTTCTGGACCCAAGGAAGTTTCCACATCTATTAATTTGGCAAAGGAGAATACTGGCATTTTCACAGCCACCAATCCTCTATTAGGTAATAAACCTGGCTCATAGCCCATCTCTCGTAAAGTCTTACCTAACATTATCTTAGCCGCCAGTTTTACCATAGGTACTCCCGTAACCTTACTTAAATAAGGGATAGTTCTACTGGAACGAGGATTTACCTCCAGAACATTGACTTCACCATTAGCGATAACATACTGGATATTTATTAATCCTTTGGTATTTAAAGCTAAGGCTAATCTTTGAGTGTAATCAACCAGAGTTGCTATCTCTTCTTCTTTTAAAGTTAAGGCAGGATATCTAGCAGTACTATCTCCAGAATGAACTCCTGCTCTCTCAATATGTTCCATAATGCCAGGGATTAAAATATCTTGACCATCACAGATGGCATCTATTTCCACTTCTTTGCCCTGTAAATAGCGATCTACCAGTACGGGATGGTCAGGAGCAACCTTAACTGCTGTTGCTAGATAGTCCTCTAGTTCCTCTAGAGAATAGATAATTTCCATGGCCCTACCCCCCAAAACATAGGAGGGTCTAACTAATACAGGAAAACCCAATTGATCAGCTATAGCTTTAGCCTCCCCCGCACTACGAGCTGCTCTTCCTTCAGGGCGTTTAATGCCAGTTGCTTCTAAAATGGCATCAAATTTTTCTCGGTCCTCTGCTCTATCAATATCCTCCATACTGGTTCCTAGGATTTTAATTCCAGCCTCTTTTAAAGGTTTAGCTAAATTAATAGCCGTTTGACCCCCAAATTGAACTATAACTCCTAATGGTTTTTCCTTATGAATAACATTTAAGACATCTTCTTTAGTTAAAGGCTCAAAGTACAATCTATCGGCGGTATCAAAATCAGTACTTACAGTTTCAGGATTATTATTAATCACAATGGCTTCAATTTCTTCTTCCTGCAAAGCCCAAGCAGAGTGGACACAGCAATAATCAAATTCAATGCCCTGCCCAATCCTAATTGGACCACTTCCTAAAACTATAACTTTATCTTTGTTAGTAACGGTAACCTGATCTTTTTCACCGTAAGTAGAGTAATAATAAGGGCTCACTGTATTGGTTTCTCCTCCATAAGTGTCCACCCTTTTAAAACTAGCTTCAATGCCTAAATCCATACGGATATCTGTTATTAATTGTTCAGATAATCCCCAAATGCTCGCTAATTTTCTATCACTAAAGCCCAGTTTCTTGGCTTCTAAGATTACATCTTCTACCTTGGCCTTAGGTAAAATTTCAGTTTCTAATTTTACAAGCCCTGCTATTTTATTTAGGAAATATTTATTTATTTCCGTGAGAAAGGCTAACCTTTCTATGCTATAGCCCCTTCTCAAGGCTTCTCCAATTAAAAATAATCTTTCATCATCGGGCTTTGCAAGTCTTCTTTCCAATTCATAATCATCAATATCAGCAAATCTTTTATCAAGTAATTCTTTGGTATCTAATTCTAAGGAATGGATACCCTTTTGCAAAGCCATTTCGAAGGTCTTACCAATAGCCATAACTTCTCCTGTGGCCTTCATTTGAGAGCCTAAGGAACGATTGGCTAAAGTAAATTTATCAAAAGGCCAACGAGGGATTTTTAAAACTAGATAATCCAAAGCTGGTACATAATTTGCTAAGGTTCCTCCTGTAACATTATTAGGGATTTCATCCAAGGTATAGCCTAGGGCTATTTTGGCAGTAATTTTGGCAATAGGAAAACCAGTAGCTTTGGAAGCCAAAGCACTGGAACGACTAACCCGGGGGTTTACTTCAATAACTATATATTCTTTTGTATCGGAATTTAAGGCAAATTGCACATTACAACCCCCTTGAATTCCTAAAGCCCTGATTATCTTAATCGAAGCATCCTTTAACATTTTTTGTTCTTCTGTAGTTAAGGTTTGGGAAGGGGCAACCACAATACTATCTCCCGTATGCACCCCCACCGGATCCACATTTTCCATATCACAAATAATAATGCAATTATCTTTACTATCCCGCATAACTTCATATTCAAATTCCTTCCAGCCTTTAACGCTTTTCTCAATAAGAATTTGGTTAATAGGACTGCTTTTTAAACCCTTGGAGGCAATATCTCTTAGCTCTGTTTCTGTATCCGCAAATCCCCCGCCTGATCCGCCCAAAGTGTAAGCAGGACGAACAATTACTGGATAACCTATTTCCTCTGCCAATTTCACTGCAGCCTCCACATTTCCTACTATGTCGCTTTGAGGGACAGGTTCATCGATTTTTCCTAACATTTGTTTAAATAGCTCTCTATCTTCAGCTTTTTGAATTGCTTCTAAGGGAGTACCTAAGAGCTCTACTCCAGCCCTAGCTAAGATACCTTGTTCAGCCAATTCTTTGGCTAAATTTAACCCCACTTGACCCCCTAAAGTTGGTAACAACCCTTGGGGTTTCTCAGTATAAATAATTTCTTCTAAAAATTCTTTGGTTAAGGGCTCAATATAGATTCGATCAGCAATATCCTCATCGGTCATAATGGTCGCAGGATTGCTATTTACTAATACAATTTCAACGCCCTCCTCTTTTAGGGCACGACAAGCTTGGGTACCAGCATAATCAAATTCTGCTGCTTGACCAATAACAATTGGGCCTGAACCTATGACCAAGACTTTTTTTATATCCTGACGCTTCGGCATTTCCCTTCCCCCCTATTTTTTTATAGGTAATCTTTTTTAGTCCGTGGGCACGCGAACACGCAAGCGCGCGAGCGCGTTTCAAACTTATGGGCTAGTCTGCATGACAGTGGATAAGTATGTGATTGTAACAGTAGAATAACAGTGAAAATGTATACTGGAGTGAACATACGGAAAATCGGAACATTCAAGGTCAGTGGACACACCTGCAAAGCTTATGTTAGTTTTTTAAGCCAGGAATGTCCCCAGCGAATATTGCTTCGGGTAAAAGCTAACCGTGTTCAATGGGTCGTCCAAGAATTTAAGTACTAGAGCTAATGGGTAATTCCCATGATGGAATTATGTCTTACAGGATAGCCTGCATATCAGTAAGCGAGTAAGCGATTTTTTTTTGTCATTCTGAACGCAGTGAAGAATCTAGATCCTTCGGTCATTCTTCCCTCAGGATGACAATAAGAAAGAGTTCATCTTTTACGCGCTCACGGAGTCGAGGAACAACGCAAAACTATTCCACTATTCTCCCATTTTCCATTTTAATCTGTCCGTCTTTAATGGTCATTACTGGCCAACCCTGCAATTCCCAACCTTTAAAGGGGGTATTGCGTCCCATACTATAGAAACTTTGGGGGTCAACCTTTTCTGTTTTTTGGGGATCAATCACTGTGATATCGGCAACCTTCCCTTCTTGCAAGGTACCCCTATCAATCCCAAGAATTTGGGCTGGTTTGGTACTTAAGCAGGCCACCAATTCTAAAAGACTTAAATGTCCTGGAAGATATAAGTACTGCCAAGCTAGGGGTAGGGCTGTTTCTAATCCCGAAATACCTGGAGGCGCTAGTTCATATTCCACTTCCTTTTCTTCTCTGGCGTGGGGAGCATGGTCAGTGGCAATAGCATCTAGAGTGCCATCAGCCAAACCCTTGATAATAGCAGCCACATCCTCTTTTTCTCGTAAGGGTGGATAAACCTTAGTATTAGTATCATAACTTGCTACTGCTTCATGGGTTAAAACAAAGTGATGGGGTGCTGCCTCTGCTGTTACTTTAATACCCTTAGCCTTGGCCCTTCTAATAATTTCTACCCCTTCTCTGGTACTGACATGGGCAATATGGATTTTGCCTTTGGTCAGCTCTGCCAATCTAATATCCCGATCGATAATCATCTCTTCCGCCAGAGCAGGAATCCCTGCCAATCCTAATTTAGTGCTCATAAAACCCTCATGCATTACACCGCTACCTGCTAGGCTTTGATCCTCACAGTGGGAAATAATAAGTAGATCGAATATTTTAGCATAGTCTAAAGCTTTACGCATTACTTGTGCACTCTCTATATTAAGGCCATCATCAGAAAGAGCTATGGCACCAGCCTCTTTTAAAATCCCATACTCGGTAATTTCTTGGCCTTTTTGCCCCTTAGTTACTGCAGCTATGGGATAAATATTGGTCAAATTATAACGATTAGCCCGGGCTTTAATTAATTCAAGATTTCCTTCATTATCAATTATGGGATTAGTATTGGGCATACAGGCTATCCCGGTAAAGCCTCCTCGTACTGCTGCCATGGAACCAGTTAAAATAGTTTCCTTATGTTCAAAACCTGGCTCCCTTATATGCACATGAAGATCAATGAAACCTGGGGTAATGACTTTTCCAGTTAAGTCAATTGTTTTCATTTCTTGGGAAGCTTCAATATTTTTAGCAACCTTTGCTATTTTATCTCCTTGGATTAGGATGTCCATTTTTTCGCTGATTCCCTGACTAGGATCTACTACTAGACCATTTTTAAGCAATAACATTGACATTTCCCCCTCCCATCATCAGGTATAAAAGGGCCATTCGAATTGCCACACCATTTTGCACTTGCTCGTTTATGACTGATTGCAAACTGTCGGCTACATCAGCACTGATTTCTACCCCTCTATTGATTGGACCGGGGTGCATTACTAAGGCATCTTTTTTAGCCAAACTTAAGTTTTTACTATTTAAGCCATATAATTTTGCATATTCTCGAATTGAGGGGAAAGCTCCCTTCTTTTGTCTTTCTAGTTGTATTCTTAACATGATTACTACATCGGCATCAGTTAAAGCCTCTTCTATATTCCAAGTAACTTTAACTCCCAACTCATTAACCTTGGCTGGTAGAAGAGTAGGCGGTCCACAGACCCAACAATCTGCTCCTAAAGCATTAAATCCAATAATGTCGGAACGAGCTACCCGACTATGAAGAATATCTCCAATGATGGCAACCTTTTTTCCCTGGAGGGCGCCTTTATAATCAAGGACTGTAAAAATATCCAGAAGTCCTTGAGTAGGATGTTCGTGAGTTCCATCTCCAGCATTAATTACCCTAGCTTCTACAGCTTGTCCTAGGATATAGGGAGCTCCCGAAGAAGGATGGCGAATAACCACTACATCTACACCCATACTATTAATGGTCTTACCTGTATCCCAAAGTGACTCCCCTTTAACTACACTACTGGCTGAAGCAGTAATATTAATTACATCTGCTCCCATATATTTCCCTGCTAATTCAAAGGAACTTCTAGTCCTGGTACTATTTTCATAAAAAAGATTAACGATAGCTTTACCCCTTAGGGTGGGTACCTTCTTAATATCCCTTTGAATAATTTCCTTCATAGATTTAGCATTAGTTAGGATTTGATTAATTTCGTCTAAACTTAAATCTTGCAGACTTATTAAATCTTTACTCTTAATGGCCAATTTTTAAACCTCCCCTTTTACTTTTTAGAAATCTTTAAGGTCAGTATTTCCGTTTTTTCGTATTTCCGCTATGCGTTGAGCGAGTGAGCGAGTTAATATATTAAAAAGCCAGGTCTATAGACCTGGCTGAGATACAGTATTAGTAAAACTTAATGATAATTTAGACAACCACTAAGTAATACTTAATATCCTTGCCGGCCTCACAGGACCGTTTTAAAGGTGCAGCTATTAAATTATAAATTATATATAAAAAAGTCGGGTCAAAGACCCGACTCTGGATACAAAGTCAACCTAAATACTAGGAATCAATTAACCCTAGTAAATAATCGTCCTTGCCAGCCTCACGGGACTGTTTTAAAGGTACTTCTTTCGGTTTTAGTTAATTATAATCTGCCTCTTGGGATTTGGCAACTGTTTTTATTCTAAACCAGCCACATTGGGACCATAAGGCATTCTATAGCCCTTTTCGTTGGCTTCTAATATCCAACGCATCCCTATAGCAGCGGCCTCACCGATAAAGCCTTGACACAATTTATGTCTTTCTCTGCTAGTCCATTCATAGGGACCCACTAGGTTAGCACATTTAACATCCCCAAATTGCTCAGCAAATTCTCGCGGTATATTATTAAACAGGCGATAACGTCCTGCTTCTCCTGATAAATCCATTGCTCTTTCATGCATATCTTCAATAGCTTCAGGATTTTTTCTGCCATGGACACTACCTACAGCCAATACGGCCCCAGATACAGCACCACAAGTATTACCGGAGAGACCAATACCTCCCCCAAATCCCGTAGCTAGAGAAATTACTTCAGGGGGTAGATCTGTTATACCTTCATCATAAATGGCCCTAAATACACATTCCGCACAATTTAATCCAGTTCTATAGTTATTTCTAGCTCTTTCTCTTACCCTGTTTATTATCTCCTCTTTATTCACAAAGAACACCTCCTAATGCTTCTTAATTTAAACTTCTCCTAAAATTGTCAGAATCCTCCATTGAATAAATAATTTTTAATACAGGTGAGTTATTAAACAGCCTTGGATAAAGGAAAAGAAGCTGGGATAAAGTAAATTGAAAGGAGGTGAATACTATGAAAAAGAAGGATAAGAGCAATGCCATAAAAGGAGCTGG
>JAAZJU010000082.1 GCA_012800195.1 Clostridia bacterium | reverse complement strand
TAACAAAGTTATTGTCAGTGATTTTTGCAGTATTAACGATTTGTGGAGCAATATATGTTATTTATACAGGTGGTAAAGCAAATGCGGGGTATGCAGTTATACCAATGATTCTTTTTTTGATTTCTTCACAATGGCCCCATGCAATGAAAAAACACAAAAAATAACTACTCTCTGTTGTAGTTTGCATAAACTATCAAGAAAGGGTTTTTAAATTGCATCAATAATGGCTTAGAGGAAGCTTGTCTATCCCCTAAGCCATTTTATTATCAAATTAAATAATTTTTGCAGTATACAACACACAGTTATTATAAAACATCCTAGCTAAGTGTTAAATTGTTCTCTTTGATTATTAAAACTAAATAAATAGCCATTTAGATAAGAACATAGTTAAGGTCATCTAGACAAAATCTTAGAATTATGGCAAAGTGAAAAACAGGGGGAATATTATGAATAAAAAAACAGGTAGAAATGAGCTCTGCCCTTGTGGTAGTGGCAAAAAACATAAAAATTGCTGTCTACGCAAAAATAATCTTGTTGACTTTACCCAATCAATATTGCGGAGGGAAATAGAAGAATTACGAGATGATTTAGGGCAATACATTTTCTCCATGTTTGCCCACATGGAAAATGCTTATAAAGTTTATAAGGCCCGGGCATGGACTGATTTAAAAACTATGCTGCAAGAAATGATGGATAATTCTTTACCAGCTGAGTCCTTTTTTGAATGGTTCTTATTTGATTATGCCCTTCCATCAGGCTCAACTCCATTCAGGGAGTATATTAATAAAAAACTGAAAAAAGAATATAGGACAATTTCTTTACACCAATTAGAAGAATGGGCAAATACTCCTTTCTCCATTTATTATATTAAAGATATAAAAAGCCAAGAAGAGTATTTTCTAGAAGATTTTTTCACAAAGACTATTCTTACTCTTTATTTGCCAGAAAGTGATATGGAACTGGCAAAAGGTAATTACCTAATATTACGGCCCCTTTCTGCCAGTAACAATCATGTTTATTTATACTCTATTTTTCAGTTGCCACCTATATTTTTAGAAGCTGTCTACACCACATTAAAAGCAGATAAGGACGAAGCTATCAGCTGGCAAGAATATTTGAAAGAAAAGGGAGATTTTCTTCTGAAAACAGTCGTAAATGAAGAGTATAGTCTACAAAAAAAAGAAGGCATTTTAACAGTAGATATTTCTAAAACAATAGGGCTTCTTTTAAAACTTAATCTTATCCGAGATGAATATGAAACTAAATTAAAGGAGTTAAAAGGTCTTAACTTACTCGAAGCTTATTGGGAACCAGATCTACAAGACAAATTTCAGAAAGTGCTTAAAAAACTAGATGACTATGACAATATCCGCTGGGTATTTCGGCTAGATGAAGAATTATTAGAAAAATCAAATTGGCAAAATACTCTTTATTACGAGGAAGCCCAATTACTGCTAGAGAAAATGAAAAGGTGTTATTTCCCATTAGAAATTGAAGTAGCCTTGGCAATGTGGCATGAATTTAGCGCCAACAAAAAGCCAACTTTTCGTAAAAAAGGAGTTTGGGCAGCTGCAGTTGAATACGCCCTCTCTTATCTAAATGACTCTTATTATGTAACCCAAAAGGATATTGCTAACAAGTATCAGGTCTCAGCCAACTCCATTTCAAAAAACTATGATACCTTTTTAAATTACTGGGATATCTTTGGTGACACAAAAGATGATCCCTTCGATTTTCCTTCAATCCAGTCTATAGAAAAGAGACTTGACGCTCTCCGTACTCATTTGGAGCAAGCACAACCTAAGGATGAAGAAGAATTGCAGCAAATTTTAGAGAAAATAAATGAAGAAGGTTTGCCTGAGGAGCTGCCAGTTACTCCTAAGTCCCAGTCCCAGAACATTATTTATGATGCTTGGGAAATTGATGATTCCAATGAAAAAGTGAGGCTGGCTAAAAAAGCCCTGCAAATCTATCCTTATAATGCTGATGCCTATTTAATTTTAGCCCAAGAAACAGCTGAATCTTTACAAGAACAAAAGGTCTTACTATTACAAGGCTTAGAAGCTGGTGAAAAATCACTAGGATCCAATTTTATGCAAAATAACATGGGAAATTTCTGGGGAATAGTATCAACTAGGTCCTATATGCGAGTAAAATATACTTTAGCCCAATGCCTATGGGAACTAGGGGAAAAAGAAGAGGCCTTAACGCACATGCGGGAGTTACTTAAACTAAACCCCAATGACAACCAAGGAGTTCGTTATTTATTAACTAAGTACCTCTTGGAAACCAACAAATTAGAGGAATGCAAAGTACTGTTAGAAGAATATAAAGAAGATTTTAGTGCCTTTTGGCTATATAATAAAGCCTTATTAGATTATAAAATGGAGGATAAGCATTCAGCTGAAATTTATTTACAAGATGCTCTCCAGTTTAATCCTTATGTACCTGACTATCTCTTGGGGATAAAGGACCTCCCTCCCATATCTCCCCCATTATACAAACCTGGTGAAGAGAATGAGGCACAAATTTTTGCCTTTGATTATAAATATATCTGGCTGCAAAGCAAAGGAGCTCTCGAATGGTTGTTAAATTGTAAAATTAAATATTCAAGAAAATAAAGACAAAGCCCCATAGCTATAACCCTATTCTAAATAAGGTATTAGGCTATGGGGTGTACTATTTTAGGACATTTCTAACTATTTCTTTTAAAACCGACAATACTTCCCTTTCATACCATGGGTTTCGTTTAAACCAGCCAATGTTTAAGGGTGAAGGATGAACCAAAGGTAAATATTCTGGTAGATAATTTTTAAAATTTTTTACTGTTTCAGTTAAGTTTTTCTCCCTTCTTTTGCCAAGATAGTATTTTTGAGCATAATTACCAATGAGAATTATCGTTTCTATCTTTGACATTTCTTTTAGTAACAGTGGATGCCATTTTTCTGCGAATCCTTTTCGAGGGGGCAAATCTCCCTGCTCAGCTTTACCCGGGTAATAAAAGTCCATCGGTAAGTGAGCAATACGGTCATTTTCGTAAAATTCTTCACGGGAAATTCCCATCCATTCTCGTAGACGATCCCCACTTAAATCATTCCAAACCAACTGTGTTTCTTCTGCTTTGCGTCCTGGAGCTTGTCCAACTATAACAATACGAGCTTTTTTAGATGCTTTAAATAATGGGGGAATCCCCTTCCTTGTATAGGTTTCATTCATAGTATCAGCCATTATGTCTTCCTTAATCTTTTCAAATATGGTCATAGTACACACCTCTCTTTTTTGCCTAAAAATACACCCTCAATATGTTCTCATGGACCCATATCGAGGGTAAAACTCCATAGCTATTTAATTGTCTTAAATTATTTTATTAATTTGATTTCCATCAAGCCAAGCATAAATATTGTCAAATGTAATCTTTGCGCGTTTTACCATTGATTCTTGCGTTGCAAATGCCACATGGGGCGTTAATAAAGTATTTTTCGCTGAAAATAAAACATGATCCACTGGGAGAGGTGGTTCGATCTCAAAAACATCAATTGCTGCCCCTGCTATTTTTTCTTCATTTAAAGCTTGGGCAACAGCATCAATTTCAATTACTTCGCCTCTAGCACAATTTATTAATAGAGCACTGGGTTTCATTAAATTAATATTATTACGATTAATTAAAAAACGGGTTTCTCTATTTAGTGGTGTATGTAAGGTAATAATATCACTAGCTTCTAGTAATTCATTTAGAGAAACATATCTAATTCCAATCTTTTTACCTTCTTCTTTTTCTACTACATCATAGCCTAACAGCTTACATCCAAATACTCTTAATAATTCGGCTGTCTTTAACCCAATAGCTCCTGTTCCAACAATACCAACGGTTTTTCCGGATAGTTCAAAACCTACTAAACCATCTTTTGTTTTTCCTTCTCTAATCACTGTATTACATTCCAATATATTTCTTAACTTACAAATTATCATACCAATAACAAGTTCAGCTACAGATACATTACTATAACCAGCTGCATTAGAAACCTTGATGTTTTTTTCTAGGCAAGCGTCTAGATCAATATGGTCAACTCCTGTAAAGGCTACTGAAATGAATTTTAAATTTGGTAGGGCTTTAATAACTTTCCCTGGTAACGGATTATTAGCAATTATTATGGCATCGGCATCACCTATACGGGTAATTAATTCATTCACATCATTGGTAACTGAATCATAGGCTACAAACTCACATCCTCTTTCCTTTAACTCTTTTGATAATTCCTCAAGGGTTTCATTGTTTATTGCTAATGGTTCAAGCATTACTATTTTCATTTTATTCCTCCATTAATATTGCTATTTATTTATAATAGTCTTCCCATGTTAATATTCCTACTATTACTTCTACCCTTAGTTTCCAGTTGTCTAACTCTTTGTAAATTAAAAAACCAAACCATAAGTTCAAGTATGGCTTGGTAATTTTTCTTAGTGCTAAATTTACTTTTAATTTGATATAAAATATGGAATCTAAAAAACTGTTATTGGGTGCAATAAGTTTCTCTTAATGTTTGAATAACCTTTTTAATCCTCTTATCATTAATTTGATAAACATTCTGAAGACCAGATTTATTAGAGCTTAAAATACCGTGAGCTTTTAATAGAGCTAAATTTTGAGACAAAGCCGATTGAGATATAGTAGGTATTTTCTCATGTATTTCACTGACATTCATTGGACTCTCTATCAGGTAGCATAAAATCATTAATCTATGCTGATTTGCCATAACCTTCAAAAGATCAGCTATTTCTTTGGCTTGCTGTTCCACTTTATTTCACCATCCTTCTGTGCTTTAGCATGCTTATAGACTGAGTCATTGTACCCATAGGGCAATAGACACACCATGAGCGGGGTTTGAAGAAATACATTGTTATCAATCCCAAAATTGTGGAGGTGAGCATAACACTGTAGAACCCAAAAGCAAACTGCGCAATCCAAGGTGATACTGTACTGGTGTTTGTCCAGTTCCAGGGAAGTTTAATTGTCCATAAAAGAGTAATCACTTCTTTTAAATTATTAGTTCCATTAAAGACTAAATAAGTAGAGAAAACCATTATCGAAAACATAGTCATAAAAAATGCTAAAAAGCCATAACGAAACCATTTACTTCTTACAAAAGCAGGGATGCTACGATTTGAAGAAAGCTTGAACCTGCTTCCCAATAACTCAAATAACTGCCCTCTTCCACAATAACTGTTACAGTATATTTTACCCTTACCTATTATCGAGAGCAATAAGGGAGTAATAAAGCAAATCAGTCCTATCCAGGCAAATAGAATATTAAAAAAACCTAAGGTCATATATACTGCAGAAAATATCCATAAATATTCATTCCACTTTTTCATGATGCAGCCTCCTTTTGTACAACTTGTATTACCGAAGCTGGACATGCTCGCTCACATTTTTTACATCCAACACATAAATCTTCGTTAACAACTGCGTAAATACCATGAAATATGGATATAGCCTGGCGCGGACAGGTTTTGGCGCAAACTCCACAGGCCACACATTCTTTTTGATTTACCACTGCTTTTCTCATGTTATCCCCCTTTATTATTAGGCAATTTTATCGTCTGGACAGCATAGTAAGAAGCTATATAAGTAATTTATAATATACTTATATTATGAGGTAATTTATATGAATATGTCAACAGAAAATCGTTACTATATTACCTCACATAAAAAAAGTTTCCTGACATTGTCGTCAGGAAACTTTTATTACACATATCGCCTAAAGCAGCATTAATTCCACCCGACCATAGCAAGCAAGAGATGTACTGTAACATAGATGTTACGCTCCGTAACAATAAGCTAATTTTTCTATACCTTAGGGATTACCTATATTCAATAGATGGTATGTGATATATTAACCAGCAAAAGCCTTTTTATATTTAGGTAAAATCAACTTCCAAAAGATAAAAGCATTGACCATCAGTAATACACCAAAGCCTATTCGAGCAATCCCTTCTGGAAATAAAAGAGCAATACCATTCATATCCCCACCACCAAAAAAACCATATAATAAACTTAAGTAAAGTGGGTCCACAAGTAGCAGTCCGCTTGTAATATAGTACATACAGGCTTTGAATACTTTGGATTTTACTTGGCAAATCTTATCTGTTGCAGCAACCAACCCATAAGCTGCTATTAGAGTAGTAACTGCTCCTACAAGGCAAAAGATACCAAGCTGGGTATCGCTCATTAGATCGGCATATACATCAATCTGTATACCAAGTCCCAAAAAGTTGATTTGCTTAAATGTTCCAATAGAAAGAGCATAAACCAGATGTGCCCCTTCATGAAGGATAATATAAGCGGCTAATGCTGAAAATACTCCCAAAATCCTTCTTATTCGTTTGCTCATTATTTCCCCCTTTACCTTAATAAAAAATTAAATTTATTGCTTTAATTAATGTATTGTGGCTCATTGTCATCTTCCGCATTTAGAAACTCATATTTAGCCTTATCATTCCCATCTATATTAGCGACTTCATCCTTAGTATCAGTTAGTTTTTCCAATCTAAATAGTCAGCGAATGTTGGCAATTAAAAATTGTACTACTTTTTTACTTTTCGAAGCATCATTCAAATCTTATTATTAAATGATTTTTACATAGAATTCTCTATTTCTAGGACCGTCAAATTCGCAAAAGTAGATCCCCTGCCAGGTGCCCAGCAGAAGTTTTCCGTCCTGGATTATCACGGTGCAGGAAGAGCCCATGAGAGAAGCCTTTATATGAGCGTGGGAATTCCCTTCAAAGTGGAGGTAATATCCATGCACAGGATATGCTTTGTCCAGTGCTGAAATCATGTCCCGCACAACATCTGGGTCAGCATTTTCATTAATTGTAACTCCAGCTGTTGTATGAGGCACATATATTACTGCAATACCGTCCCGTACATTATTAGTTTTTACCGCTTCAAGGACTTTATGGGTTATGTCGATAAACTGCTGTGGTTTTGTGGTTTTAACATTAAAGTGCATAAGAGGTCCTCCTTTTGCAAGATAACATCTTCCTTATCTCCAAAACTTTACCATGTCTTTTTTGTCCTCTATGTTAAACGCAACTATTTTATGTAACAAGTCATAATCCACTTTATCGGTCCATTTTATCCTGAACATCCCCTTTGTATAGGAATATCCAGCTTCCTTAATTTCCTTCTCAAAAAGGTTAACAGCTATTGGCTCAGGTGCCACAGCTATGTGACCCTTAGCTATACTAAAGCCTATAATATAAGTTCCATGATCAGTAAACATTGGTTGATTCCACTTGATTTCTTCTTTAAGTTGGGGAAATGACTTTTTTATATAATTTAGGATGCTTTCCATTCGTTCTTTTTTTTCTGGATCGTCAATGCTATTTATATACATTTGAAAGTCCTTCATGTTATGCACCCCTTTTTATAATTACTCATCTATCATTTTCAATAGCTCATCTATATCCTTCTTAATCAACGGAGACATGCTATCCTTATATTTTGATAAATCAATTGTTTCCAATTCCGTCTTTATAGGTTCGCACAACTCTAACCTGAATAAAACCACTTCATGTAAAGCCGCAAGACACTGCCTAACCACTGTTGGTTTATCATCATCTAACAAAGTAAGCATATTTGGAAGTACATTTTGTAGTTTCCCTTTTTCATCCCACCTCGCTTGAGCACAACATAGAATAAACCCACGGGTTCTTACATATGAATTCTTTGCATTCAGTAATCCTGCAAAATCATCTAAATAGGAATAGTAATTTTCTGATGCAGCAGATTTTACTCTAATCTCCTTTAACAAAGCATATGCCTTCTTCTCATCTTTATCTTGTAGTACTTTAATTAGATCCCTCATTAATTACACAGCCTTCACTTGTTATCCACCCATTTCAATATACGTTCAACATTAGCATATATATAATCCGAAGCCAAACCCCTAAGCACATTTATCGTGAGACATTTTCACAACTTTCTTTTTTTCCATTTAATTCTATATCAATTATAACAAAACAGGTTCTTGAAAAAATCATTTATTTTTTTCTGAACCTTCCTCTGCCATTTTTTTAACTGTAACCTTTCCAGTTGCATTTGTGCTGGTAAATCGTATATCATAATTATCCCTTTCAGATACTTTTACAGTGAATAAAATTGACTTAAGATTATTTCCAGTATAAGGTTCACTACCATTTTGGCCGCTGACCGTAAGCTCAATTTCTCCCTCTTCACAAGCAATTTCAATCTGTAATATATCCCCTTTATTAAGGGATAATGTACATTTGTTATTTGAATTCCAATCCCTAAAATCCATTGTAAATCCATTTCCATTTGGTTTCTCAAGGATCACAATGCTACCCTCCGATGCCGAACAAGCCGAAATTGCTATGATGATAGCAATTAAAAGTGACAAAAAAATACTTGGTTGCATTTTTTTAATCCCCTTTATTCTTGTATTTTGTCTTCTGACAAACATGACAATATCTCCCTTACAAACTTTACTGATTCGTTAATCCATGGATTATGACCGGAATGTTCAAACCAGACAATTTTTTTAACGGGTGCATCTAGCACCTGCATATATTCTTCCACCAAGTGAGGAGGCGCATTGACATCATGCCGGCCCAGGAAGAAATAAACAGGCACATTTAGTTTAGTGTAATCCGTTCTCAGATCGATGGTGTAAAGCTGTTGGTACACATGATTAAATGTATTGATGATACCTCGGAAAAAATTGATTTTATCGAGTAAATCATATTCGGAAGAATAGATGTCCCGTAGGGTGTTGTAACCGGGGTTGTGGATTTCTGGATTATCTGCCATATGAGTATTGAGATAATTCAGATATACTGCGCTTTTCCATGTTACGTCCTTTCCGTAATAGGGTGGTTCTCCATTTGCTGTAAGTTGTTTGATGAGAGCCGTATCACCTTTGGATTGAGCAATTTCCAGAGCCTTAGCGTAATCTATCCGCTCAGTTTCGGCAAAATCCACCATTTGCCCTGTACCGATAAATGCGTAATAGGCTTCTGGATACTTATCAATAAGAAAAATCCCTAAAGCGCTCCCCCAGGATTCACCCACTAAATAAATCTTCTCTTGCGCAAAGCGCTCTTTTAGATATTCCGTTAGAGCGTAGCCATCCTGAATATAGGTCTGAGCTGTAATGTTTTTAACTTTTTCTGCATAATAGGATTTCCCGGAGCCGGGCTGATCCCAGTTAACAACAACAAAATGCTTCTCCAATTCGGCTAGCTCATGCCGCACCGCAGCCATCTGTGTACCTCCGGGACCACCTGCCAAAAAGAGCAGAACAGGTGCATTTTTGTCCCAACCTCTTAAGCTAATCCACTGTTCCCTCCCGTTTAGCTCAAGTTTTCGCAGTTCTGCAATGCTGTTTTGGGGTGTATTTCCATTTTCGTCTACAATAGGTGGAGTAGAAGCAATAAACTGAGAAAGAATAATCAGGCCAACATTTAATATTATTGCCATGGCAAAAAATACTGCTGTTTTTTTCAAGGAAATAAGCATTTTAAGCTTTTCCTTTGATCTGATACGCGCAATAAGATAATAAGCTGACAGAAGTACAATTCCCACCAGTGTAATGACCGAAATTAAAATCAAAATGAAAAAACTCACTGTTATAATCATCGTAAACCTCCTTTACTCTTTCACATATACACTCTCAAGAGCGTTACCCATCAATGGAATGTCAGTGATGCGGCTATCCTTAAGGCCCAGTCTGCTTTGCCCTATCAGGCGTTTAATAACGCTTATTTTTTCCGTTTCTTTTAGCGGTTCGCGAAAAACCAGTACACCGCCAGATTTAAGAGACTTAACCAACTCAGGAATAACTCTTTCTAATTCACCCTCTGCAATATCGTGCAAAACAAAGTGGCAGTATATTAAGTCAAAACTTTCCTCTGCAAGCACCGGGGGTTCCCATAGCAGAAAGTCGACATTGCCATAGGGACGCAATGTCTTGCGACAGGCATTTAACCATCTTTCTGAAATATCCAGGCAGGTCAATTGTCCATGAGTCAGTTTTTTTGCTGTATAGTACGCAACCGTTCCCATGCCGCATCCAAAATCCAGCACCCGCTCCCCGCCGTCAAGGGGCAGAAGAGCCGCGAATGCCTGGTAGATAGATCTTCCATAAAAGAAAAAGGCAAGTTTCGTCAGAAATATTTCTAAATAAGATGGTTCGTGTTTCATTACTGATCACCTCACAAAAAAATCAGCTGTATTCAGGCTCATCATTATCATACCCATCGAACCTTTCATACAGCTGATATGTACCTTAAATCTACCTTAAATCGCAGGAATTGTAATCCGAAAACTGCTGCCCTTATTTTCATTGGGACATAGTATCAAATCCCCTCCATGAGCTTCGGCTATTTTTTTCGCTATGTAAAGACCTAATCCGCTGCCGCCTGTTTTAGAATTGCGGGAATCATCTCCCCGGACAAAAGGCTTGAATATGCTGTCTGCAAGATGTTCCGGAATGCCAATTCCATTATCACTGAATTCAATAACCACCTGTTGATTTTGGACTGTCAATTTTAAGGTAACCAATGTTCCCTCTGGATTATACTGCATTGCATTATTAGCGAGATTCTGAATAATCCGGCTAAACCGATTGGTATCCAACATTACAAATACCCTTTCTTCGCTAATATCGAATTCATATTTGAAACCTTCGCGCTCCAACTGTGGTACAAGCTCACCACATATTTGCCGGATATATTCACAAATATCTGTTTTTACAAGTTTTAATGAGAATTCCGGGCTATCTATCTGGGAAAGCTCAAACAATTCGGTAAGCAACTGATTAGCCCTTTTACTGTTATTTAGAATGATCTCCAGATATTCTTTTCTTTCCTGCTCGGTTATGCCTTTCTTCTCCATAAGTAACTCTGCATAACCTTGTATGCTGGACATGGGATTTTTTAGGTCATGGGAGATATCGAGAATCAACCCCCGCCGATCCTCCTCCGACTTTTTACGCAGAGAAATCTCATGCTCAATCCGGGCAGCCATATCGTTAAAGGTGTCCTGTAACTCAGCGAATTCATTTTTCAGGCGCAAATCCACCCGTGCAGAATAATCCCCTTCCCGTAAAAGCTTTGTGCCATCAGAAAGCTTACGCAAAGGGATGATTATACTCGCCGCCGTAATCCTCGAATAGATAAAAGCAAAAAGTGCAATTATCGAAAGATAACTCAGCATCACGAAAGCAATTACCCCACCCGCTCGCCTAAAATCACCTGCACTAGCTTCTTTATTGTGCACTAAGGAAAAATCCAATCGAATGGAGGTAGGAAAGGTAACAATCAGCCAAAACTCGCCTTTTGGCTGATAGAGGATATCGTAATGATAGGCCTTGCTTTTGCTTTCCGTTAAAAAGGTTGTAAATTCTTCAGCAGTCAGTTTATCTTTCCCAATAGTATCAAGACCCTGCGAATAAACGACACGATATTCCTTATCTACAACCTGTACACCGCCACCGCTTTGCACAACAGCAGTTGCATCGATCTCTTTGTAATCCTCTTTGATAATTGCGCTAGCAGGATAACGGCTTTTTGCCAACGAACCTGAAATTAAGTTGCTAGCAAAGGACAGCAATACAAAAGCAAATACTGTAGCCAGTATTGTCAACAAAAATATCACTAGAAAATTTCTAAAAAACTGATTGGATAATTTTCTTTTCATGGCTTTTCACCGGTATAATGGAGCTTGTATCCAATGCCACGAATAGTTTTCAGGTACTTTGGATTTTGCGGATCATCCTCGATCCGATTCCTGATTCGGCTGATATGTACCATCACGGTGTTGTCGTCAAAATAGTATTCCTCACCCCATACTGCTTGGTAAAGCTGCCGTTTTGTAAAAACCCTCTCCGGGTGTTCCATGAATTGCAAAAGCAGTTTGTATTCTTTTGCGCCAAGTTCAATGAGCTCTCCATTTTTAAAGGCGCAGCATTTTTCTTTATCTATAGACAGATTTCCATATGTAATGTTTGCGTCGGATTTCTTCTTTGGTGAAAGATACTCATTATTCCGTCTCAGTTGTGCACCTACACGAGCGACCAACTCAGCATTGGAAAAGGGTTTGGCAATATAATCATCTGCACCTAGCCCAAGTCCCAGCACTTTATCCATGTCATCGTTCCTCGCAGTGAGAAAGATAACAGGGATGGTACTATGTTCTCGTATTTTGCGGAGAAGGTTAAATCCGTCCATCAGCGGCATCATCACGTCAAGGATTGCTAGATGAATATCCTCTGCCGTAAGGATATCCCATGCTTCCTTGCCATTCTGCGCCGTAAAGACTGTATATCCATTTTCCTCAAGACTGATTTTTACTAGGTTTCGGATGTCCTGCTCGTCGTCTGCGATTAGAATATTCATGGTTTTAGCTCCTCCCGCTAACAACTATTTATTTTTGGTGGTATTCCCATACTATGACTTTGTTACGGCCCTCTTTCTTTGCCTTGTATAATGCTTTATCCGCAGCATCAATAAGTTCATTAGGCACCATCTCCTTCTCAGGAACAGCTGATGCTACCCCTAGACTGACTGTTATAACGCTTTTTATTTCCCTATTTTCGATTTCTAGCTCTTCAATTTTTCTTCGAATTTTCTCAGCAATAATTATAGCTCCCTCCGCAGTGGTATTCATGAGCAGTACCACAAATTCCTCACCACCGTAACGCGCTGCTAAATCACCTGGTCTTTTTGCTATACCTTTTATAACCTCTGCAATTTTTATCAATGTTTGGTCACCTGATAGATGACCATAAGTATCATTGAAGATCTTGAAATTATCAATGTCTATCATAATCAAAGCCAGGGGCATCCTTTCTCGCAGACACATTTTCCAGGCTCTGTTATATGCAATATCAAAAGCTCTTCTATTCTCAATTGAGGTTAGGCCGTCTATCATTGAAATTCGTTCCAGCTTCAAGTTGGCAGCTTTCAACATTTCATTTGCATGATGGAGTTCCTCTGTTCTCTTTTTCACGCTAATTTCAAGCTTTTTACTTAACTTTCGATACTTGCTTACAAAATATATTGCAATCAATGCTACCAATAATAAAATAAGACTAGCTGAGCGTAGATAAAAAGTTTGAAAATAATCTTCGGTAACATATATCACTCTTTTCCCTTGCCACTGTTCCATAATTTTATTAATAGTGCCATCCTCTGTAATTTCTTTCAAGCCAGAGTTAATTAAGGCCAGTGTTTCCAGATTACCTTTTCTAACAGCAATTCTAGAATACTGAGTTTCAATGGGGGGATCTACAATCTTTATGTCGGATATTCTGCTGTTAGCAAGTTCGTATTCACCAATCCAACGGTCCATAATAATTGCATCTAAATCTCCATTACTTAAGGCTTTAAAGGAAGCTTCCCAATCATTAATTATTTCAATATCTATTGTTTCATATCCTTGAAGCAATGTATTGGGATACCCGCCGGCTTCTATTCCGACACTCTTGCCTCTTAAATCATCAATACTCCTTAAGGTTCTATTGTCGCTTTGCACGAACATGGAAAAGTCAGATTTTAGCAAAGGAGATGAGAAATCATAAATTTCGTTTCTTTCGGGACACGGATTGATGTGAAGAAGTCCGTCAGCATCACCATCAAGGACCATCTTTTGTGCTTGCTCCCAATTTACTGTGACAACTTTAACTTCATAACCAATCCTATCCCCAATAGCATTAGCAATATCAACTGCTACACCTTTAGCTATTCCGTTGTCATTGTATACAATAGGAGGCAAGGTTTCATTTCCTAACAGAATCAGAGTATTACCAGTGTCATCATTCATACCAAATCCACTGAAAGGTAAAAAGAAAATTAGTATAATAACAATAAAAATACATATTTTATTCTGCTTACTTATTGATCTCACCGCCTCACCTCTCAGTATACATTTTATTGCTTCTCAAACAGGCTAAAGAAGCCTAGAGCGTACTTTATTTTCGAAACATATCAATTAACAATAACGCCAACCACTAGATATGCGATTGGCGCTAACAACAATCCATTATCTAGCTTGTCCAAGGTATAATATGCTCCCTCTGTAACAATACAGAATTTTACCATTATTTCGAAAAATATAATCCACGGGCATAAAAAACAAGACTGCTTTTTCCCCTATCGTAGTTCTATCTTGATATAGCTTTTTTCAAAGATTATCTTTCCGTATTAATTTACCTTTCTAAACACAAAATAAATTTCATTATCAACATATTCCATCCCACTGTTTGAATTTCTCATACTTTTTAACGGCATATTATGCTCTAGTGCTTTTAGC
>JAAZJU010000081.1 GCA_012800195.1 Clostridia bacterium | reverse complement strand
CTGTTTTATGTGGACCTCCAGTGATGATTAAGTTTACCTTGCCCAGCTTACAAAAAATGAATTTTAAAGATCAAGACATCATCACTACTTTAGAGATGCGAATGAAATGCGGAATAGGTAAATGTGGTCGCTGTAATATCGGTTCCTGTTATGTTTGCCTGGATGGACCAGTATTTACTATGGAACAATTAAAAGAATTACCACCAGAATACTAAGGGATCAAAAATGATCTCTTGTTTTTTACATAGAAGGATGTAAGCTAAGATCGGAAGAAAAAAATGCCCAAATTTTGTTAAATCCTTTGAAAAATAAGTTAAAATTCTTAAATTTTGGAAGGAAAAATTAGGAATATGTGGAAAAAATATAGGGGACAGAAAAAAGGCTGAAAAGGAGGGCAAAAAAGGAGGCGAAAAATTTGCAATTACCGTTATTTACCTTAGTTTTTGGCGGGTTTCCAGAAATGATTGCAGTAGCATTATTAGGATTTACTATAAGTAAGGCCCAGTACACTTGGGAAACAGTGGTTTTCACGGGTATTGGCTTAGCCTTGACAGCGTATTTCATTAGAATGATTCCCAATATTGCCTTTGGTGTCCATACCTTAGTCCTAATTGCGGTATTATTTTTGGCTTTAATAAATTTTGGGGGCGTAGAAATAGCAAATGGAATATTAGGGAGCGTTATAGCCTTTCTAGCTTTAGTTGTTTTTGAAACCATAGGTGTTATGTCAATTTTAAAAATATTTAATCTTACTTCGGCAGATATTGTTGAAAATCCGTATGTAAGGACTTTAGCAGGATGGCCACATATTCTTTTGTTATTTCTATCTAGCTTTTTGGTAAAGAAATGGTGGTTAAGGAGTCATAAAAATGCTTTTTTCTCAAATTAGTGAAAAATCAGCTGCTTATATTTCCCAAGAAATTAACTTAGATAAAGACAGGGAAGAAATACTAGCTTATGCTATTGAGACTATGTTATTAAGTTTCGTAGGCTTTATTTTAATAATTTTACTAGGCTTCCTATTTAATGCTGCACTTCCTGCTGCTATTGCAGCTATTTCTGGGGGACTATTACGAAGGCTATCAGGGGGGGCTCATTTTAATACTCCCTATAAATGTTTAGTATTTGGAGCTATAGTTTATGGTCTACTGGGTTTAGCAGTAAAGGCAGTAATAGCTACTATTGGTTTTAGTTTAAGTTTAAATATACCACTTTTAATTGGAACTTTACTTCTGGTGGGTATTTTTGCCCCTGTTGATTCCGAAGCCAAGCCTATCCATAGTTCTGATTTACGCAAAAAATTAAAAGCTTCTTCGATAATTTTTGTTTTGGTTATTTTCTTCTTAGCTTTCTTCTTAGAAAACCCGATAATAGTACAAGCCTTAGTCTTAGGGATAGTTTACCAAGCTATTACCCTATTACCTATCTTTAACCAATAAAACTAAAGGGGGTGCAAAGATGAAAAAAACATTTTTAGTAGCTATCTCCACTATTTTAATGTTATTAGCTAGTATTAGCTCAGTTTTTGCCTGTGGTTATTGGATGTACCAACCTAAGACTCCTAAGTCCTTACAAAAGTAAAAAATGAGGTGGAGTACCACCTCATTTTTAAATGGGGGTATCTGAAAAATTGTTAGAGCAGGAAAGAGAAAAACTTCTCAAGAAATACACTCAGATTACTTACTTAATGTTTATTTTATTAATTGGCATCCTATGTTTACGAAGCCTGGATGTTACCTATGATAATCTTTTTTTTGATAAAACAGCAATAATTAATGTTTTGTTCTTCTTATTTTTAGGGATTGTCTTAATAGGTAGCAACATAGATGTAATTAATAAAACTTTTAATTATAAATTAGACTATGTATTTACTTCTATTTATTT
>JAAZJU010000080.1 GCA_012800195.1 Clostridia bacterium | reverse complement strand
TTCATATCTAGCTACCAGTTCCTCAAAGGCATCAATGTCCCCCTTTTGACTAAGTGATATTAACTCTTTTTCATCTAAAGCCAACACACTGGTGTCCCCCTTTCAACCAGTACTTTTAAGACGAATATAAAAAGTAAAAGTTCCCAAATTCTTAAGATTTTCTTACTAAACGGGCTCTTGTTACAGTTTTTTCGCCATACTTTGAATTGATTTTATCTAAAGCTTGGTACAATATATTGGATTTTTCATTTTCCACTGGAAATAAAGAAATCTGCTTATGTTCTTCCCCAGTAGTTAGTCCAGTTACAGTTATTCCAATTAACCGGAGGCTCTTATTTTTATCATAATTTGTTTTAAAAAGCCCTATAGCTATTTTATAAATAAGATCATCCCTATCAGTACACTCCATTAAGGTATGATTTCTGGTGATGGTCTTAAAATCACTATATCGTAGTTTTAAGACAATGGTTTTGCCCTTTATTTTTTGACTTCTTAGGCGTCTACCTACCTCTTGAGCCAAATCTAGCAATACCATTTTTATAAATTCTAAATCAACGGTATCCTCCAAAAAAGTAGTTTCATGTCCTATGGAATGAGCTTCCCTGTGGGGAACAACTGGTCGATTATCTATTCCATTAGCCATATGATAAACTTCAGCGCCCCATGAGCCTAAGATGTTTTGTAGAAAATTAAGATCAGTTTGAGCTAATTGGCCAATTGTTCTAATATTACATTTTTCTAATTTTATACTGGATTTAGGCCCAATCCCCCACATTTTATTAATTGGTAATGGCCATACTTTGTTTTTTATATCCTCCTTACAGATAACCGTCATTCCATTGGGTTTTTCTAAATCGGAAGCTAGTTTGGCTAAAAACTTATTATAGGAAATTCCAATAGAACAAGTCAATCCCACCTGCTCTTTAATATTCTCCTTAATCCTTTGAGCTATTACCCTTGGGTTTCCAAAAATTCTTTGAGATCCACTAACATCTAAAAAGGCTTCATCTAGGGAAAGAGCCTCCACTAAATCAGTATATTTATTGAAAATCTGCATAATTTTTTCTGAAACATTTTGATATTTTTTAAGATTAGGTGGAATGCAAATGGCTTCCGGACATAGTTTTAAAGCTTTTACCATGGGCATGGCAGAATGCACCCCAAATGCTCTAGCCTCATAAGAGGCTGTGGAAACAACACTCCGGGGATGCCTACTTCCAATTATCACAGGAAGTCCCCTTAAATCTGGATTGTCCCTCTGTTCAATTGCAGCATAAAAGGCGTCCATGTCAATATGAAGGATATTTCTTTCCATCATAGTTATCTCCTCCAATATTATCCATGATAATTTTACCACAAGGATTTTTTTCAGGATATAGTAAGAAAAAAATGTACAAACTATGAACTGAAAGGGGGGATTATGGTGGCTAAAAAGCAAAAACAACAAAAGGGTATGGAGCAAACACAGAATTACCAACAGGAAGCAGCTCAAGAACTAATCCAGGAGAAACAAACTCAAAAGAAGCAAAAAGCAAAACAACCTAAAAAATAATAACTAAAGAGGGGCCTAGCCCCTCTTTAGTATGTTTTGATATTAATATATTTATTTTCTAAAGATATTCTTTAACGCAAGTAAGGTAACATCTTTTTTCATCTCAGCTAAGGATTTGGTCAAAGGTATCCCTTTGGGACAAGCCTTGACACAGTTCTGAGAATTTCCACACTCTGCAACCCCACCTTCATCCATTAAAGCCTCTAATCTTTCCTCTTTATTCATTTGCCCTAAAGGATTAAGGTTAAATAGTCTCACCTGACTAACAGCAGCCGGGCCAATAAATTTACTCTTGCTATTATAATTAGGGCAGGCATGAGCACAAACACCGCAGGTCATACATCTTGACAAATCATAGGTAATAGCCTGCACATTGGCAGCTTGACGAGGTGCAGGACCAAGATCCTGAGTGCCATCAATCTCAATCCAAGCCTTGACCTTTTTCAAAGCGTCAAACAAGGCTTCCCTATCTACCATTAAATCCCTAACCACAGGGAAATTGTTTAAAGGCTCTAATGTTATAGGTTGGGTCAGACTATCAATTAAAGCACTACAAGATTGCCTTGCTTTTCCATTTATTACCATAGAGCAAGCTCCACAGACTTCTTCTAAGCAGTTAGACTCCCAAACCACAGGAGTAGTCACTTCTCCTTTGGCATTAATGGGATGCTTTTGGATAGCCATTAAAGCAGACACAACATTCATATTTGGTCTGTAAGGAACTTTAAATTCCTCCCAGTAGGGTTCTTCCTGAGGACTATTTTGTCTTTTTATTTTAAATAATACTTCCTTCACTCTATTTGCCCCCCTTATCCTTATCTACATCATAAACTCTCTTCCGAGGTTTAATTAAGGAAATATCAACCTCATCATAGCTAAAGATTGGACCATCAGGAGAATACTTAGCCATAGTTGTTTTTAACCAGTTTTCATCATCCCGTTCAGGAAAATCTGGCTTATAATGGGCTCCCCGGCTTTCATTTCGATTTAAAGCTCCTAAAGTAATAACTCTAGCTAGGACCAGCATATCCCATAACTGACGAGAAAAATGAAGGGTTTGGTTAGCCCATTTAGACTTATCATGGACATTTATATTTTTGTATCTCTCCATTAACTCTTGGATTTTTTCATCGGCAAGTTGCAGGTTTTTATTAAACCGCTCTACCGATACATTTTCACTCATGGTCTTGCCTAATTCTTCATGAAGTAAAAATGGGTTTTCCTTACCCGACATTTTATATAGACTTTCAATCCTATTCTGTTGCTTCTTTAACTCCCTAGTATAAACATTCTCAGGAACCTCTTTCGTTTCTTTACCTATAATATAATTAGCTGCAGCAGGACCAGCAACTAAACCTGCATAGGTAGCTGATAATAAAGAGTTAGCTCCCAATCTATTAGCTCCATGGTAATGATAATCACATTCTCCCGCTGAGAAAAGTCCAGGAATATTAGTCATATGACTATAATCGGACCAAATTCCTCCCATTGTATAGTGCATAGCTGGGAATATTTTCATTGGTACCTTGCGAGGATCATCCCCTGTAAATTTCTCATAGATTTCCAAAATCCCACCAAGTTTTCTATCTAAAATTTTGCTATCGATATGGGAAAGATCAAGGTAAACCTTATTCTCCCCATCTACCCCCAAGCCCATCTTGAAAACTACATTAAAAATAGCCCGAGTGGCAATGTCCCTAGGTACCAGATTTCCGTAGGCGGGGTACATTTCCTCAAGGAAGTACCAGGGCTTCCCATCTTTATAAGTCCAAACTCGGCCACCTTCACCTCTAGCTGATTCGGACATTAAGCGAAGCTTATCATCTCCGGGAATAGCTGTGGGGTGAATTTGGATAAATTCCCCATTGGCATAATAGGCCCCTTGCTGATAAACAATACTAGCGGCACAACCTGTATTAATAGTAGAATTGGTACTCTTACCATAGATAGCTCCCAAGCCACCAGTAGCCATGATCACAGCATCGCCTTTAAAGACTTCCACTTCCATGGTTTCTAAATCCTGAGCAACAATACCTACACATACACCATTATCATCTAAGACCAGGGATAAAAATTCCCAACCTTCATATTTTTTAACTTGTCCTGTTACCTCTAGCTTTCTAACTTGTTCATCTAAGGCATACATTAATTGTTGACCTGTTGTAGCCCCGGCAAAGGCAGTACGGCGATGCTTGGTACCACCAAAGCGTCTAAAATCCATTAATCCCTCTGGGGTTCTATTAAAGGTAACACCCATCCGCTCATATAAATGAAGTATTCCAGGGGCTGCGTCACACATCCCTTTCACAGGAGGTTGATTAGCTAGGAAGTCTCCACCATAAATGGTGTCATCAAAATGTTCCCAGGTAGAATCCCCTTCCCCTTTAGTATTTACCGCCCCATTTATACCCCCTTGGGCACAAACAGAGTGAGATCTCTTTACTGGTACAACGGAAAATACAAGGATTTCTTGAATACCTTTTTCTGCCGCTCTAATAGTGGCCATCAGACCAGCTAAACCGCCACCTACCACTATAAGTCTTTTAGACATTATATAACCTCCTCTTATCTATCGAAATTAGTGCTTAAAGAAATGAAAGAACCATTCTGATACCAAAT
>JAAZJU010000079.1 GCA_012800195.1 Clostridia bacterium | reverse complement strand
GTTAAATGGGACAAATTAACTATTAAGGATAGGATGATGAGGAATGTCCCCAGTTTATACACAATTAATATTCTTGAAAGATTAAGGGAGCTCCAATATTTAGATAGGTCTTATTATCTAAAATATGGTATCTTAAACCTATGCCAATATTAATTTTTTTACCAGCCACCAGTAAATAATCGGGACAATTTTCAGTATAGCCACTATAACTAATGAGACTTTCAGTATTTATTCCTTCCACAAGCTGAGCATTTATACTTTGGAAAGCTGTATTGATGATCTCTTGCTGTTCTTCTTCACTTAAAAGGCCCTTAAAAGTACCAATTAAGGTTATTCCTAAATCTGCTTGGGAATAAGACCTTAATAACTCTTCAACTCTGGAATAATATTTTTTCGAATATTGGCAATTAGAATCTATGGTTATAATAGTTTCCAGATAGGTTTCGGATGGATAACTTTGCAGGGAAATTTCGATAAGAGCTGAATCAGAATCAAAGACTTGTTGAAATTTAATAAATTCCGCATACCTTTCCTGTATTGGTTTGAAAGGTATATTTAGTTTTTTAGTAATGGACTTAAATTCGTTTTCTAATTGGTTTTCATTTAGAGCTGTTAAATTTATTTTAGCCCAACCTTTAATAATTAATGCGCTTCTTTCGGCATTGGTGGCAGTAAAACTTTTAGTAACTATTTCATAATAATCCATTTTTACATGGTTTTGAAATAATGGAAATACTATAAAAGATAATATCCCACAAAAAGCAACTATTGAGGATCTTAATTTCATATTAACCAGCTCCTTCAATTTCACTACCTATAGAATTGACTAATAATTGGTAGATTATTCAAAAAATATAAATTTTTTTAGGAGAAGATATGTATGAAGAAATTTTTAATTATTTTATTTTTAGCCTTTTTTATTTTAGTAGGTTGTGCACCTTTGGATTTTTTATCACCCCAGGGTAAACAGGAGAGAATCGGGTTAATTCCCCTGGATAGTCGTCCCGCTAATACCCAATACCCAGAATTATTAGCTAAGTTAGCAGGTCTAGATTTAGAAATACCTTATGAATACTTAGATGATTTCTTAACTCCAGCTAATCGGGATCAGCTCTGGCAATGGTTAACCAAGGAAACTACCGAATTTAACACCTTAATTATTAATACTTCAAGCTTATTTAATGGCAGTCTAATCGAGACACGTAATCCAGAAGCCTATAAGCTTGCGAAAGAACAGCTAGAACAACTTAGAAGCTTTTGCCTTGCGAACAAGGATAAGAATATTATTGTTATTAATGTGCTACCTCGTTTATTGCCTAGTCAATTTACTAGATTATGGGCCTATCAAAAACCCTTAGTTGAATACGCCATTGCTTTGGACAAGGCTGATTTATATGGGCAAGGAGATATTAGCTTACCTTCTGATGTTCCCGAAGAACTAGTCCAGGACTATTTAAGTATTTATACTGAGGCAGAGTTAATTGCCCATTCTTTAATTGAAATGGCCCAGGAAGGTTTAATTGATTATTTATTATTTGGGCAGGATGACGCAGAAAAACATGGTTTATCCAATAGGATAGTAAGAAAAATTGCCAAGGATTTTACAGAGAAGATTACCTTTGTCCATGGAGCTGATGAACTAACCATGTTAGCTTTAGTAAAATCTACAATTTCTGTGCCTGAACAGGGCATCAATATTGTTT
>JAAZJU010000078.1 GCA_012800195.1 Clostridia bacterium | reverse complement strand
CCCTTGAGCCACCAGTAAAAGTTAAGGAAGAAAGCAATGTAAATGTTTAAATTTTATTTTGCCAACGCATGGATAAACTCTACCTTCCATTTTTTGGGGTAGGAGGCTTTAAAGCCTCCTACTTTTTTATTTAAATGATAATAAAAAGTATATAAAAAATTTTTATTCGTTTTATCATATGTCAAAAATTGATTATTGTTTTAAAGTATACACTTTATTGCCCACTCATATAATAATAAAGCAAATGAAAGGGGTGATTTTTTGGTTGAAGCAATATCTATAGGGACAGCAAAAAATGCGGAAGCAGTAATTAATCGGTTTGATCATGAAGTTAAAACCTTAAACTCCCAAGGCATTAATTTTAAATACAGAATCAGTTATAAGGGCAATATTACATTTTTAGGTTGCGATCTTCACGATAAAAATATCTCCCCAGAGAAATTCAAATTATATTTAGCCGAAGTTCTTACTGATATAATTTATGAAGATTGGGCTTCTCTAATTGTTAATAAAATAATAAGAGATCATTATTACTATTTTAGTGAGGAAGAGAAAAAAAGTATAAAAAGCAAGGTTTTAGAGTTGATTTTAAATGAAGGTCATAAATACTATCCTTCCAGTCGAAAAAAGCAAATAACCGAAAAGATAAAAGAATACTTAGATAAAAATGATGAATTAATTCTAGATGGATTTATTAATTTCCGTTTAAAGGATTATATGCTAGAAATTGAAGGTCTTGTAGATGATGCCGTGGATGATTTTTTAATGGAAAAAGAGTATTTAGAGTTTATCAGGTTACTTAGATATTTTGTGGACATTCAAGAACCTAAAGTTGAAGAGATCCATATTTTATTAAAGAAGGATGCAATTTTTCAATTAGTTGATAAAGATGGGAAAACCATTGAAAATGAGTATTTAAATGGGTTTTCTGTAGATTTAATGACCAATAGTATAAATTATGATGATTTATTAATTAGTGCCTTAATTACCTTGGCCCCCAAAGAAGTTACCATTCATACTAAGGAGCAGGATGAATTTAAAGAGACCTTGAAAACCATTGAGAACATATTCGGTGAACGATTACGATATTGTCCAGGTTGTAAAATATGCTTAAAATAATTTAAAACTCAAAGCGCCATTTAATTATAATTTGGCGCTTTTATATTTACATTATTGATAGAAATTGCTAAGATTGCCTGGGTGATTATATTGATTAGGTATATTTTGTTTTCAGCTTTATTGGGAGCATTTATTGGTTGGGTAACTAATATCGTGGCTATTAAGTTAATTTTTCGTCCCTATAAAGCTATAAATATTCTAGGATTATTTACTTTACAAGGGGTACTTCCCAAAAGAAAAAATGAATTGGCTATTGCTATTGGACAAACTGTGGAACAGGAGCTTTTGTCTAGTGAAGAGATTTTTCAATACCTCCAAAACCCACAATTACAAGAGAAGGTAACTAAAGGTGTAATAACTAGCGTGAAGGAAAGGATAGAAAAATATGTTCCTAATATTATTCCTGGGATCAGGGAAACAATAACAGGCATTCTTGATAAAGTTATAGTGAAGGAAGTGGATCGCTACTTTAGAGAAACTTTTCCAAAGACCTGTAAGGAAATAGAAAATTCCTTACCTATTGCCAAATTAATTGAGGAAAAAGTAAACCAGCTAGATTTTCGGGAATTAGAGAGAATAGTAATTGCTATAGCCCAACGGGAACTAAAGCATATTGAAGTTTTAGGAGGTATATTGGGTTTTATAATTGGTTTAATTCAAGGGATTATTTCATATCTAATATTGACATGAATTTTTCCAAAGATTATAATATGACTTAGTGAAAAGCTGTGATAAGGACATGTAAAATCCAAGGAAGCCTGCAGAGAGAAAACACCTTAGGCTGGAAGTGTTTTTAGGAAATTCTGGATTTTGTACCACCTTTGAGCTGCCATTTTGAAAATAGTAGAGATGGCCGATTTACCTTCGTTACAAGGTAGCAAAGATAGAAGCTTTTATTAGGCTTCTAATTTGGGTGGAACCGCGAGAATACTCTTCGCCCCATAGGGGCGAAGAGTTTTTTATTTTAAATATAAGGAGGACGAGATTATGATTAAAGTTACATTACCAGATGGTTCAATAAAAGATTTTGAACTAGATATAGTAACCCCTTTAGATGTAGCGCTAAATATTAGCAAGGGTTTGGCAAAAAAAGCTATTGCTGCTAAAGTTGATGGAAAGCTTGTTGATTTAAGCTATCCTATAAAAAAGGATAGTGAGGTTAAAATAATAACTTTTGAGGATCCTGAGGGTAAGGATATTTTTAGACACAGTTCTTCTCATATTTTAGCTCAAGCAGTACAAAACTTATTCCCTGGAACTATCTTAGGTATTGGCCCAGCCATTAAAGATGGTTTTTACTATGATTTTGATTCTGAACATAAATTTACTCCTGAAGATTTAGTTAAGATTGAGGAGGAGATGGCGAGGATAATTAAGGAAGACCTTAAATATACTCGTAAAGAGCTTCCTAGAGAAGAGGCTATAAAGTTTTTCCAAGATAGAGGAGAAAAATATAAGGTTGAATTAATTGAAGATTTACCTGAGGATGCTATTATCAGTATCTATCAACAGGGAGATTTTATTGATCTTTGTGCAGGTCCTCATGTACCTTCTACAAGTTTTATCAAAGCCCCTAAGCTTTTAAGTCTGGCTGGTGCCTATTGGCGGGGTAGTGAAAAAAACAAAATGCTGCAAAGAATCTATGGTACTTCCTTTAGCAAAAAATCTGAATTAGATGAGTATTTATTTAGGGTAGAAGAGGCCAAGCGTCGGGATCACCGTAAGCTAGGGCAGGAATTGGAGTTATTCACCCTTATGGATGAAGGACCAGGTTTCCCCTTTTTCTTTCCTAAAGGAATGATAATAAGAAATGAATTGGAAAATTTCTGGCGGGAATTACATAAGGAAAGCGGTTATCAGGAAATCAAGACTCCTATCATTTTAAATCAAGAGCTCTGGGAGCGTTCTGGACATTGGCAAAACTATAAAGACAATATGTATTTTACTGAAATAGATGATAGTAATTTCTGTATTAAGCCCATGAATTGTCCTGGTGGGATGCTTGTCTACGATAGTAAGCTTCATAGTTACCGGGATCTGCCCTTAAGATATGGTGAATTAGGATTAGTTCATCGTCATGAGCTATCTGGTGCTTTGCATGGGTTAATGAGAGTTAGGGCCTTCACTCAGGATGATGCTCATATCTTTATGTTGCCTAGTCAAATAACTGATGAGATTAAAGGAGTAATTGATCTTATCGATAAGATTTATAAGCTATTTGGCTTTGAATATCATGTGGAATTATCCACTAAACCTGAAAAAGCTATGGGCTCCGATGAAATGTGGGAGATAGCAACTAAGGCTTTAGAGAAGGCACTAGAAGAAAAGGGTATGGATTATATAATCAATGAAGGAGATGGCGCCTTCTATGGTCCAAAAATAGATTTCCATCTTATGGACTCTATAGGTAGAACTTGGCAATGTGGAACTATCCAGTTAGACTTCCAGATGCCTGAGAGATTTGACTTAACTTATATCGGTGAAGATGGCGAAAAGCATAGACCAGTAATGATTCATAGGGTAGCCTTTGGTAGCATTGAAAGATTTATCGGCATTTTAACTGAGCATTATGCCGGTGCTTTCCCCTTGTGGTTAGCTCCCGTCCAAGTTAAGATTATGCCTATCACTGATAAACAACATGATTATGGTAAAAAGCTATATGATGAACTTAAAAAAGTGGGCGTTCGGGTAGAACTAGATGATCGTAATGAGAAGATTGGTTATAAGATTAGGGAAGCTCAAGTTCAAAAAATTCCTTATATGTTAGTTATCGGTGACAGAGAGGTTCAGGATGGCACTGTCGGCCTTAGAAAACGAGGCGAAGGAGATTTAGGAGCAGTTCTCTTTGAAGATTTTAAAGAGCAAGTGCTAGAGGAAATAAAAAATAAAAAATAATATATTTACAATGAAAACTCTGGAAGACCTTATAAAGGTCCTTCCAGAGTTTTTTTATATATACGACTTTTTTACTACTATGCTTGCTTTTAGTAGGCACAAGGATGTATTTCAAGTAGAAAAATAGGCTTATATTACGCCTCAGGGACAATATGAAACAATTTGGAAAATTCGTATTATTTATTCAAGTAAAAGATAAAATAGCTTTTATCTCAAAACAAAGGAGGCAATTAAATGGGCTTGGAAGAGAAAGGTGGCCTGATAGGGCAGGTTTTTAATATTCAACGTTATTCTATCCATGACGGACCTGGAATACGCACCACAGTATTTCTAAAGGGATGCCCCTTACGTTGTTTCTGGTGCCAGAATCCCGAATCTCAAAGCATGCATCCGGTCCTTTTGTTTAGGAAGGATAAATGTACCTTATGTGGTCGGTGTATCCCAGTGTGTCCCAAAGGAGCCAATAGTATTATTGATGGCGAACTGGTAATCGACCGTAACCTTTGTACAGCCTGCGGTGCTTGTGCTAAACCAGGTGTTTGTCTGGCAGGAACACGGAAAATCGAAGGCCAGTCTATGACCATTGATGAAGTTATGAAACATATTGTTAGCGATTACAACTTATTTCAAAATTCAGGGGGTGGCTTAACTGTATCCGGCGGAGATTGTGAAGCCCAGCCAGATTTTACTGTAGGGCTTTTAAAGGCTGCCCATGAAAATTTGATTAATACTTGTGTTGAGATTACAGGAGCATTCCCCTGGGAAACCGTCAAGAGGATTACCGACCACGCTGATTATATATTGTATGATCTCAAATGTATGGATGACAAAAGGCATAAAGAAGGTACAGGGGTATCCAACAAGCGTATTCTGGAAAATGCAAAGAACCTAGTTAAGGAAAAGAAAAAAATTCATTTCCGAGTACCTCTTATTCCAGGTTTTAATGATAGCCCAGAAGATATTAAAGCAACTGCACTGTTTATACGGGAAGAATTGGGACTGAACCCTTCAGACCATCTAGAACTCCTTGCCTATAACAACCTGGGAGAAGATAAATATATCCGTTTAGGTGCTGAAGATAAACGTCCTAGCTACGAGCGTCAGTCTAATGAGTATGTTAAGGAACTTAATGAGATTATCGCATCAGTCTAAAAGTTTTTAGGGAAGAGTGTCCAGTTGGGCACTAACCATTAACAATAAATGCTCTGAAAAGGTAGCGAAAGAATGAATGCCAAAAAGTAAAGCAAAGGAGGGGATGATAAAAAGAAAGACGGCATGGAAAATATTTATCAATTATTAAATAAAAAAATATGAGGTGAAGAAAATATGTCAAAGGTTCAAAAAGTTTTGTACAACAAATATGAAGACAAATCCCGTGGAACTGTAATGTGGGAAGTATTGAACCCCTTACGTTATACCCAAAGTATGTCTATGGCCCGGGCTCAGATTCTGATGGATAGCTATAAAGAAACCGAAGGCTATCATTTATTCCGTAGACGGGGGTTTGCTGTTCGTAAGATTCTCCAAGAGATACCCATTCGCATTAACGATCATCAATTACTCTGTGGTGACTTTAGCGCCAAACCAATGGGTCCTGAGTTTTTCCCTGACTTGGCTTCCCAATGGATAGTCGAATACATTGATAATTATGGTGTGGAAGGCCGCCCAGGTTTCTTCAAGTGGGAATCCGAAGAACAAATGGAGCAAGGAAGAGCTATCGGCGAATACTTCAAAGATATTGGTGGTAAGGAATCCTGGCTCAAGTTTTTAGGCCCAGAAGAAGCAGCTTTTGAACACAAAATTGGTGAAGCTGGTTCCTGGATTGTGAACACAGTTTCTGAGATGTTTGCTGAGAAAGCCTGGAACTGTCCAGATCTTAATCGCTTAGTACAAAGAGGTGTCCGGGGCTTAATAGCTGATATCGACGAACAACTTGAAAATCATATGATTCTTACCTATGAAGACTACCGTCGGCGGGAGTTTTGGCTTGGTCTTAAAGAAATGCTATTGGGTGGTATTGACTATGCTCATCGCTATCGTGACCTGGCTCGCGAAATGGCTGCTAAGGAGAAAGATCCAATTCGTAAGGCTGAATTAGAAGAAATGGCCCGGGTCTGTGACCGTGTTCCAGAATATCCAGCTGAAACATTCCAAGAAGCATTGCAATCTCTCTTATTTGGTATCTTAATGACATTCTATGACACCCGTACCTATGGGATGGGCTATGGTCGTGTAGACCAAATACCCTATAAACAGTATAAGAAAGATATCGAAGAAGGCAGAATCGATTATGAGTATGCGGTTCAATTATTTGAATGTTTCCGTGTTACAATTATGGGTAAACGTCAGTTCTGGCCAGATGTTATGACTCCCAACTTAAGTAGTGAATCCCATTTCCATAACTGTGTTATTGGTGGCGTAGATTCCAAGGGAAGAGATGCTACCAATGATCTATCCTTCGCGTTTCTAGATGCTGCTGAGCGTGTAAGGACAACGCATCCAACTATCTCTGTGCGTTGGCATACTCGTATTAATCCTAAGTTCATGGAACGTGCCTTGGAAATTGTGAAGTTGGGTATGGGTTTCCCCGCTTTCTTCAATGATGAAACTAGTATTCAGTATCTCCTTGCCCGTGGCTACACCATTGAGGAAGCACGTAATTACGCCTTCGGTGGTTGTACACTGCACACAGTGCCAGGCAAGACCAGTTCGATTTGGCCCTTGGTTACAAGCTATGGCAGAATACTTGAAATAACCCTTTATAATGGTTGGGACTATATTTCCAATTCTCAATTAGGTCCCAAGACCGGTGATTTCACTAAGATGACTAGCTATGAAGAGTTTGTAGAAGCCTACAAGAAGATGATTAAGTATTGGGCTGATATAAGCACCGCAAGCGGACGCGCCTGTAAACTCCAGCACGGTGATACTTTCCCAGACATAATGATGTCTGCTTGGACTGATCACTGCATCAAGCGTGGCCAGGTTTGTAGTTTAGGTGGTGCTGAGCACAAAGATAGTAGTATGTACATCGTACCAGTGGGTGTGCAGGATGTGGCCAATGCACTGTATGTAATTAAATATGGTATCTTTGGTGAGGATCCAATTTGTACTCCTCAAGAAATGTTAGACGCTATGCGTGCTAATTGGGAAGGTTATGAAGAGTTACACGCTAAGGTTCTGGCTATGCCCAAGTATGGTAATGATATACCAGAAGTGGATGACCTATTAAGTGATGTATATGATTGGGTAAAAGAAATTTGGCATGCACAACCCGCTACTGATGGTGGTACTTACGAGGTTTCCCCACACTCCATCGGTTTCCATGGTGGTACTGGTGCTAAGACTGGAGCTCTTCCCTGTGGCCGTAAAGCTGGAACTTCCTTTGCAGATGGTGCTGTTTCCCCCGTACAAGGAACCGATACAAATGGTCCAGCAGCTGTCATTAAGTCGGCAGGTAGCATAGACCAGCATGATCTCTATGGGGTTCTATTCAACATGAGATTTACTCCAGCAGCTCTAAAAGGTGATGAAGGTACTGCAAGCTTAGCTGCACTAATTAAGACCTACTTTAGTGATTACAAAGGTAAACATATTCAGTTCAATGTCTTGAACCGGGAGCAAATGATTGCTGCTAAGAAAGAACCTGAGAAATATAAGGATCTTATGGTGCGTGTTGCAGGCTACAGTGCTTATTGGACTGATTTGCCAGGTAATATCCAAGACGAGTTAATTGCACGTTCTGAAAACGAATTCTAATGAAAAACATATAAAGTAAAGTACAATGCCCCAGTTACAAAGGGGCATTGTACTTTTAAAGGGAAAGATAGTGTAAAATTTTGTTGAAAAAAATAAGTTGACAATAACAGCTCTTAGTGGTAGATTAAATGAGTAATTAGATAATGAACTTTTAAGAAGAGGCCTCCGCTTCTCACCCTATGGCTAAAGCTTCTAGGGTTATCAAACACAGAAATTATAACATGTTAAAAATGTGTTGTTTTTTAGCGGATGGATTATTCCATCCGTTTTTTATTGTGAGTTTCTCTTTTACTTATTAGTTTTACTAACGATTAACAAAAGGGGTAATAAAAAGTTTCATTAAACATTAAAAAATTTCTTTAATTTTTTGGAGGTGAAAAATTATTAGCAAAGATTTAAGAATCAATGAAGAAATAAAGGCTAAAGAGGTTCGTTTGGTTGATGAGGATGGGGAACAGTTAGGTATTGTACCCCCTAAAGAAGCATTGAGAATTGCTATGGAAAAAGGCTTGGATTTAGTAGAAGTAGCACCTAATGCTAAACCACCGGTTTGTCGTATTATGGACTATGGTAAATACAAGTACGAACAGAGCAAAAAAGAGCGAGAAGCTCGTAAAAACCAGCGTATCATTAATATTAAAGAAGTTAAATTAAGACCTAATATTGAAGATAATGACTTTATGACTAAAGCTCGAAATGCAATTAAGTTTTTAGAAAATGGCGACAAGGTTAAAGTAACGATAATGTTTAGAGGAAGAGAAATAACACACTCTGAACTTGGAAAAGAACTTTGTTTACGCTTAGCCGATTTGGTCAAAGATATTGCCAAGATTGAGAAAGAACCAAAGGTTGAAGGTAGAAATATGACGATGGTTTTAGCACCTAAAAATGACTAGATATAGAAAGGGGGATTTTTAAATGCCAAAAATGAAAACTCACCGTGGAGCAGCAAAGCGTTTTGGTAAAACTGCTACTGGTAAAATTAAAAGAAACCATGCATTTAAAAGTCACATTTTAGAAAAAAAATCCACTAAAAGAAAACGCAACTTGAGAAAATCTGCCATTATGTTTAAAGGCGATGCTCAAAGAGTAGCTAAGTTAATCCCTTACAAGTAAAATAAGAGGACATAAAGGAGGTAAAGAACATGGCAAGGATTAAAAGAGGCGTTACTGCTAGACATAGACATAAAAAAATTATGAAATTAGCTAAAGGTTATCGTGGAGCTCGCTCTAAAACCTTTAGAGTTGCTAACCAAGCAGTTATGCGGGCCTTAAGAACTGCATATGCCCATCGTAAATTACGTAAAAGAGATTTTCGTAAACTTTGGATTGCTCGTATAAATGCTGGTGCAAGACAAAATGGAATATCCTATAATAGGTTCATCAATGGCTTAAAGAAAGCTGGCGTTGATATAAATCGTAAAATGCTTGCAGAATTAGCTATAAAAGACGCTCGAGGTTTCTCTCAATTAGTTGAATTAGCCAAAAATAACCTATAAAATAAAGAAGCAGGCTTAGGCCTGTTTTTTTAATCGCAGGGCAAACTTCCTTAGAGGGGGTTAAGAATGGAAATTATTAATTCAGAACAAAACCAGTGGATAAAGAAATTAAGATTGTTACAACAAAAAAAATATCGGGAAGAATCTGGGTTATTTGTCATAGAAGGTCTTCGTTTTTGTGAAGAAGCTATTACCAATCAGGAAGATATTGTGGTTCTTTTGGTAAGTGATAAATTACTTAATAATAACTCTATTAAAAACTTGTTAAAAAAATATAAGAATAAACCCTTAATAGTAGCTGATGAAGTCTTAGCCAAGCAGTTAAAGACCGTTAATCCCCAAGGTATAGCAGCCATTGTACATAAACCCCAGTTTGATAAGGAAAAAGTTCTAGAGGGAGAAGTAATTTTAGTTATTGATGGAGTACAGGATCCTGGAAATTTGGGTACTATTTTTCGTACTGCTTTGGCAGCGGGGGTGTCAGGTGTTTTTTGTTTAAAGGGCACTGTGGATGTTTTTAATGATAAAACTCTAAGGTCTACTATGGGAGCAATTTTTAATTTACCAATTTTTATTGAGGATGAGCCCCTTCCCTTTTTAAAGGAGCTTAAAAAGGAAGGTTTCCAGATTATTATGGCCGATCCCAAGGGAGAAAAATTTTATCATCAATTTGAATATCCTAAAAAATCAGCTCTAGTTTTGGGGAGCGAAAGTAGGGGCCCTATCAATATAATAGAAGCTGATTATAGAGTTAAAATCCCTTTGAACCCTTTATCAGAATCCTTAAATGTGGCTGTTGCTGGCGGGATAATTCTTTATGAGATTAATCGCCAACGAGATCCTCATCAATAAAGTTCTTATAAATAACGACAATAATGACATTTTTCAGCTTTTTATTCACGGATCTTTG
>JAAZJU010000077.1 GCA_012800195.1 Clostridia bacterium | reverse complement strand
CCTCTAAAAGAGCTTTCCCCCTGTAGGTATCCTTGACTAGCCCTTCGGTAAGAATATATTGAGTTATTTGCCCTGTTTCAATATCGAAACTAAAATCATAAACTCTTCCTAATAATGTGCCATTAGTGGTAATAACGGGCATATCCAATATTTCCTTTTCCTCGACAACCTTACTATTCCCTGGTTCGAATTCTTCTTTAATAGTAATACCATGGGTGCCAAACCCCTGAATACTATCTAAAGGAATAAACATTTTACCGCTTAATAGCCCTTTGAGTTTAATAGTAATCCCTATTATTCTCTTTTCTTCAGCGTTAATTACTATGGAATGTACCTTCCCTAGATAAGTTCCATCCTTTAATGTAATAACCTCTTTACCTAAATATTTTTGAGCTTTCACCTCATTATTAATCATAAATTTTCCTCCTTCCAACTACAGAACCCTTTAAATTTTTAATACCCTAATCTAAATATGATTAAACAGGCAATACTATTACTAATTTCGTAATTACATATTTCTCCTATCTTCGCAATCTCATTGCAGGAATTTCTTACTATTTGTCTAATTACTACCTAAATTGCGGAACATATAACTGGGAGGTTTTATAATGGAAAAGATTGCTTTAATTACTGATAGTTCTTGTGATTTGCCCCAATCTATGGTCGAAAAATATAACATAAATGTCTTACCTTTGCATGTAATTTTTAAGGATAAAGAGTATCGAGATGGTGTGGATATTAACTCCCAGGAACTATATGAAAAATTACCCTTGGAAATACCCAAAACTTCGATGCCCTCAATAGGAGAAACTGTAGAACTACTAGAAAAATTGAAAGATGAAGGTTATACCCATGCCCTAGCTATTCTAATTTCCAAGGGCTTAAGTGGAACCTATTCTATGGTAGATTCCTTAAAGGAAAGAGCTAAAGAAATAGGTATTACCTTAATAGTCATAGATTCCCGTGCCTTGTCCCTAGGACTAGGCTTTATGGTAACTAAGGCTGCCCAACTTCTAGAAAAGGGTCTGACTGTCAAAGAGGTAGTTGACCAGATGCTGGAATTAAAAGATAAGGCCCGAGTCTTCTTTGTGGTAAAGACTCTAGAATATTTACGCAAAGGTGGGCGGATAGGCCTAGTTGAAGGGACTATCGGCGATATCTTAGATATTAAACCTATAGTTTCTATTAATGAAGATGGAATTTATTATACAGTGGATAAGGTTAGAGGACGAAATAAATCTCTCACTAGGATAATGGATATTGCTGTGGAAGCTATTGGAAATCAAAAAGTAAACTTAGCTATAGTTCATGGTGCTGCTGAAGAAGAAGCTAAAATGATATTCAATAAAATCAAAGGTCGGGTAAAAACAGAAGAATTAATCGTTACAGGAACAGGTCCTGCCATGGGGGTCCATACAGGTCCTGGTTTAATTGGGATAACCTTCTGCCCTGCATAAGTAAAGGTTGCAAACTTAAGTTTGCAACCTTTTTTCTTTAATCCTCTAAAATATACGTAGCAATATTAACAGAGTGATCCCCTATTCTTTCTAAGTTACTTAAGATATCCAGGTATATAGCCCCTGCATTACCATGACATACCCCTTCATGGAGTCTGTCAACATGAGCTTTACGCAGATCAATTTCCATTTGGTCAATTATATCGTCCTGGGCTAAAACCTTTTTGGCAAGTTCAGTATCTCCTGTTTTTAAAGCTTGCAAGGAAAAGTCAAAAATTTCCTTAACCTGCTTAATCATCTCTCCTAAATCCTCTATAGCTTCTTGGGAGAAGGTAACCCTATTTTCGATAGCCGTATCGGTGGCATCTACTATGTTATTACTGTGATCTCCTACCCGTTCTAGATCCCCTATAACCTGTAGTATTAAATAACGCCGCCGTGATAAATCCTCAGTTAGGGCACGAGTAGCACTAGCCTTAATAACATAACTAGTTATTTCCCTTTCTAATTGGTCTACTATATCCTCAAATTGTCTAGCCTTTTGGCCTCTATCAACCTTGCGAGTGAAAAAGTACTCACTAGCAAGGTCTAAGGTTTCCCTAGCGATATCACCCATTCTAAGAGTTTCTTTAGTGGCATTGCCTAAAGCCACTGGTGCATTACCTAGTAATCTAGGTTCTAGGTATTTTATCCTAGTGAGAATTTCCATTGTTTCAGGTTCATCACTGGGAATTATTTTACTAACAATGTAAGCCAAAGTGCTCACAAAAGGCAATTGAATTAGAGTATTAGTTATATTAAAGACACCATGGGTCTGGGCTATTTGCATTCTAATATTTAAGGTTTCCCATGAACCTTCAAGACCTGGAAGCAAAAAGTAAATAAGGTCTGTAAAAAAACTTACCATTGTTGGAAAAATATCAATAAGAAATAAGGGCAAAAATATAATTGTCCCAATAAGATTGAACATTAAGTGGGTAGTGGCCGCTCTTCTTGCTGCCACAGTAGCACCTAAACCTGCCAAGAGAGCAGTAATGGTTGTCCCAATATTGTCCCCAAAAAGGATAGGCACTGCTTGATTATAAGTGATAACCCCTTGATAAGCTAATTCTTGCAATACACCGATAGTAGCACTGCTACTTTGAACTACTGCTGTAAAAATAGTTCCTATAATAACCCCTAAAATGACATTATTTTCCACTCCTGCCATTAAATCTAAGAAAAAGGGAGAAGTACGTAGAGGCTTCATTCCATCTCCCATGACATCCATACCATAGAACAATAAACCAAATCCAAAAATAACTTGCCCTAAATAATTCACTCTTTTATTCTTAAAGAAGAAAACTAGAAAAACACCTAATGCTATGGCTGGTAAAGCATAGTCACTAAGCTTAAAACCTATCAAATAAGCAGTAATTGTGGTACCAATATTGGCTCCCATAATAACACCAATAGCTTGTCTTAATGGCAATAATCCAGCATTAACTAGACCTACTGTTAATACGGTGGTACCACTACTACTCTGAATTAATGCTGTAACCAAGGTGCCAGTTAAAACTCCCCGTAAAGGTGTTCTAGTACCCTTTTCTATGATAACGCGAAGCTTGTCACCAGCCACTGACTGTAAGCCTTCCGACATAGATTTAATCCCAAATAGGAAAAGTCCTAATCCGCCAAAAAAACTAAATAACATCGTCGTCCAAGAAGTTTCCATAGGCTAATACCTCCAATTGTTTCTAGTTTTCCCTAGTCATAAATCATCTTAACATATTTTTCACACAAGCTTAATAATAACATAAGTTAAATCTCTTTGGGTTATTTTTTTCTAAACCATTATTCTATTTTCACCATAATAAAAGAAAGTAGTCTTTTTCTTCAAAACCACTTTCTTTTAATGAGTAAGTATTATAATTTTTATGTTAACTAGGCCACTTCAATAGAATTAAATTGGGTAAGTTTACTTTGCAACTCTAAAATATGTTCTTCTAAGAACATATTAGGCTTTAACCCATAACGAGTTAAAGTTTCATAAAGAGTGAGATTAATCAAATCGCTATGACTTATCTTAGCTTGTTGGGCCATATAACTCAAAGAACCACTAGTCGCTAAAGAAGGTGTTCCATTAACATCTATAACATAGGGATTGCCATCAGCATCCTCTTTGATATCTATTCTAATAATATCATTGGCTAAAACAGCATCAAAGGTATTTATTCCGATTTCCAAAAGTTTTTTGAATCTCTGGTCATATTCATTAATTATTTCAAATTTATGCCGCAATTTATTTTCTACCTTCTTAAGGTTTGCATCTCTAACCCCAAAATCCCAAGGAAAACCGATAATAGGTAAAACATATTTAATTTCGTTACCTAAGATTCCTAAGGTAAATTCCTGACCACTTAAATATTTTTCAATAATCAAAGTACTAGGACCTAAAGTCTCGTTGAGATAGGTTATTTGCTTCTTCAATGCTAAGAAATTATATACTACGGATTTAGAGGAAATCCCTATACTATTACCCCCACCAGCTGGTTTTACCATTAAGGGGTAACCAATTTTAAGGGTGTCTTCATATAAAGCATCCATGTTACCTGAAAAATGACTATAAAAAACTAGAAACTCTGGAACAGGTATGTTTTTTTCTCTTAGTTTAGCATAAGTCCAATCCTTATTGCGGCAAATTTCCATACTTTCAACAGAGGAATGGGAACTGGGGATATTATATTTGCTCAGATACTTACGAACCAAGGCCGCACCTTGCCCATTATATAGGGTATGAGGTAAATCTTTAAAACCTTCCGCAATCACAAAGGCCATATCAATAGGTTGATTTCTTTTGATAAATTCCTCTAATTGCTCTGGGGAAAATAAATCTAAGGTTAGAATTTCATTGTTACTTCGAATTAAGCCTTGTTTGATTTTTTCCACATCTTTTTCTAAGGCGCATTCGCCAAAGGGTCCTATTCTTTCCGCTTCTGTAACTTGATTATAAAGGAATAATATTCTTTTTGGCATGGTTCATCCCCTTTCTTTTTTTGTTGAATAGTTGCTTAATCTCTCATTTCCAGCGATTTATCCCGTTTAACAGCTTTAACTTAAAATATACTCATTCTTTTTCTATTTTATTCAATTTTAAGGCTTTTTTCAAGCAAAATCTTTCGATATCACCCTGTATCTAGTTCCTGCTTTAATAGCCCATTAAAATGGGTTTTAATGCAAAAAAATAAAAAATTACTAAAATAAGACAAAAAAAAAGCCAGCATAAAATTTGCTGACAAAGAGTATTGCTTTTAGGGACCACTAGATACTAAACCATTTTAGGTCACTACAGGAATTTCCAAAGATTTATTCCCTTAGAAAGGCTTTCGCCACTATCTTTAGACTTTTCCTTTAAATATTGAGACATTTTTACTAGGTATTTTTCCAAAAGTTCCTTAGTTACTTGCTTATTTTCACCTGATTGTTCTCTTGCATCTATTATTAAGTCCACTATTTCCTTAATTTCTCTTTCTATATTTATTAATCTGCGCTCAATTTCTTTAATCCTCTCCACGGAAATCCCCCCTTTTTAGGCATCTACTTTTAGTATATGAAAAAGGGAGCATTTCTGTTTTTAGATATAATAAAAAACCCAGAATATAAAAAATAGTTGCACTGCTTTTCTAGTACTCAACAACAGAATATACTAAGGCTTGTTTCGGAGTAAAAAGGACCAGGTTCAATTCACCGTCCGTGGTTCAGTGAACCTTGCCGCAGACATCCTGTCTGCGGCTCTTTTTTTCTTTCCTCACTTCGCCAAGTATATTTAGCTGTGTTTCGTAATGAAAAGCTTAAGCAACTATTTTTTATGCTAGCTTTCTTGCCATTATCTATGCTT
>JAAZJU010000076.1 GCA_012800195.1 Clostridia bacterium | reverse complement strand
TTGGAGAAAGTGCTGAAGGTGCTAGTCAAATAGCCAAAGGTACTGATGAAACCTCAAAATCCATGGTAGAAATTAGTGAAGCTGCTATGAAGCTATCTAAGATGTCTGAAGAATTAACCTTATTAACGAACCAATTTAAAGTATCCTAAAAGAGACAAGATCTGTAAGCCTCGGCTTATAGATCTTGTTTTTCAATATACCTTAATAGATGTATAAAAAAAGGGGTTAGTTGTACAAAGATTTTATATATTATAATATAAGAGGGGAGATTAAATAAAGGAGGGGGAATATTATGAAAAAAATGGTAATTTCCATTTACATAATCTTTATGATATTGGCTCTTAATTGTTATTCTCCTTTCCTAACATATAATGCAAGTTTATGGAATAACTTAAGTTTTGAGAGGGAGTATCAAAGTGATGCAATGGATTCTAGAATCTATGCAGCCCAAAAGGCCTTTGAAGAAGCCCATTTAGCTTATACGCGGACAAATCGAAATCAAGACCAGAAACAGCCTTTTTCAAATAAAATGAAAACTAAGCTAAGGGCTAGTCAAGAGATAGATAAAAACTCTAGTAACCCAGTAAATGATAGCCCCAAAACACCCAAGATATCTCAAAAAAGCGAGAATAAAAAGCTAGCATTATTGAAAATAGGTGTTAAAAAAGAAAAAATTATAGATGGTGACGATGTAGAGAATGCTTCCTTTTCCAGATTTACTTAAAATAAATTTAGGATAAAGGAGGGACACAGCTCAGGCTGTGGAGGAATATGAGCAAAATATATCATGTTGGCATTGATATAGGATCGACTACTATTAAAGTAGTTATTCTAAATAGTAATAAAGAATTAATATATAGTAAATATGAGAGACATTATGCAGATATAAAGGGCAAACTTGAACAAATAATAAGTAATGCTTACAAATTATTAAGAGATGTGCCTCTGACTGTTATGATTACCGGTTCCGGAGGAATGGGCATTGCTAAAAGCCTTGATGTAGCTTTCACCCAAGAAGTAATAGCAGCGACCAAGGCCATAAAAACATATCATCCTGAAACCGATGTAGCCATAGAGTTAGGGGGAGAAGATGCGAAAATTACTTATTTTACTGATGGGATAGACCAAAGAATGAATGGGATTTGTGCAGGAGGAACAGGTTCATTTATTGATCAAATGGCCTCACTCTTGAAAGTGGATCCAGCTGGCCTAAATGAGTTGGCCAAAGATTACAAAATGATTTATCCCATTGCCGCTAGGTGCGGAGTTTTTGCTAAAACCGATGTGCAACCCCTACTTAATGAAGGAGTGGCTAAAGAGGATATTGCAGTATCGGTGCTACAGGCTGTGGTAATTCAAACTATTAGTGGTTTAGCCTGTGGAAGACCTATTAGGGGGAATGTTGCCTTTTTAGGAGGACCTCTTTACTTTCTTTCTGAATTAAGGAAAAGATTTATAGAGACCTTGGAATTAAAGGATCATCAAGTTATCTTTCCTAAAAATTCCCAGCTTTATGTAGCTATTGGGGCGGCTTTATCATCCCTTGATGAAAGGGTAATCTCCTTTAGAACCTTGTTAAATAATATTAAGAATTGCCAAATAGATTCTCAAGAGGAAATTAATCGCTTAGATGAATTTTTTATCAATAGTGAAGAATATGAAAAGTTTATCCAAAGACATAAAAAATATGTGGTTCAAAGAAAGGAATTGGCTTCATATAAAGGTAAGTGCTTTTTAGGAATTGATGCGGGTTCTACCACTACTAAAATGGCCCTTATCGATGAGGAAGGCTACCTTCTTTACACCTATTATGGCAGTAATGAGGGGAGCCCCCTTAAATCCTCTATTAAAGTACTCAAAGAAATATATAATCTTTTACCCAAAGAAGCTAAGATTGTTAACTCTACGGTCACTGGATATGGAGAGGCTTTACTAAAATCTGCTCTAAAAGTGGATATTGGTGAAATAGAAACCATAGCCCATTATAAAGCTGCAGAATTTTTCTGCCCAGGAGTAGACTTTATTTTAGATATCGGTGGCCAAGATATGAAGTGTTTAAAGATTAAAGATGGAGTTATTGAAAGTATCCTTCTAAATGAAGCTTGTTCTTCCGGCTGTGGGTCATTTTTAGATACCTTTGCCACTTCTTTGGGTATGGGTATCGAAGAGTTTGCTCAAGAGGCTTTAAGAGCTAAAAGTCCTGTAGACCTTGGTTCCCGTTGCACTGTTTTTATGAATTCCAGGGTTAAACAGGCTCAAAAGGAAGGGGCCACAGTAGGAGATATTTCAGCAGGGTTATCTTATTCTGTAATTAAAAATGCCCTCTATAAAGTAATTAAAGT
>JAAZJU010000075.1 GCA_012800195.1 Clostridia bacterium | reverse complement strand
ATCCAAAAACCATTTTATTATTCTTTTTTCCTTGTTGGTAAAATCCCATTTTATCTTTAAAATATCATTTTTGTTTTTAGCACATTGCCAATATATTAACAAGAGAATTGTTAAATGTAGATTAAAGTCTTGTTCCTGTTCCTGCTTGGAAAGTCCTTTCACCTTGTCCACTATTTTGTGAGAAAGTAAATTAATTTGGGCACCAGGCAAGATACTAGCAGTGATTTTGTGCTTTTCTAACTCTCTCAGGATTTTTGTGGTTTTTCCTTCCTTAATAATTTTAATAAACTCATTTTTGATCCTTGCCGATGAAACACAATCTAAATAAATTATAGCATTTTTTAACAAAGTAAGAGTGTGGGAGTTCAGTCGAAAATTTAAACGCTGAGCCAGCCGGATAGCCCTAAGGATACGAGTAGGATCTTCTTTGAAACTCTTCTCATGGAGAATCCGGATTTGTTTATTCTTAATATCTTTTATTCCTGCCAAGGGATCAATTACTTCCAACTCAAATTTATCTATCTTAATAGCTATGGCATTGATAGTAAAATCCCGTCTTTTTAAATCATCATAGATATCCCCTGCTTCCACCTTAGGTAACTCCCCATAATTAGAATAGGATTCCTTGCGAGCAGTTATAATATCAATCTGACTTAAAGAAGACAAAGTAATAGAAGCGGTCATAAAATCATCATAGATTTTCAATGTACCCCCTAAACGCTGATTTAAAGCTTTGGCGAATAGCACCCCATCCCCTTCTATAGAAATATCTAAATCAGAGATTTTTTTCTTTAAGAATAAATCCCTAACCGCTCCCCCTACTAAATAAGCCTTTACATTTAATTCTTCACTTATTTCCGCGCATAATTCAACTAAGCCTTTTTGTTCCTCCGATAAAATTTGTTTTAAATTCATAACATCTGCCCTTTTCCATAAATTACTAGGTAAGTATATCATAAAATAAAGAGAGATGAAAAACCATCCCTCTTATTAAAGACTACTAATTTGTTTTTTTCTTTTTAGTCGCTCAGGTATTAGATCGTTTCTTATTAAATCCTGATAAATTTCTCTTTTGACAATGAGTTCCGCTTGACCGTTCTGAACAAGAACAACTGCCGGTTTGAGCATTTTATTGTAATTACTAGCCATTGAATAGTTATAAGCACCAGTAGAGCTAATGGCCAGGATATCTCCCCTCTTAACTTTAGGTAGTTGAATATCCCAAATTAACATATCTCCTGTTTCACAACATTTACCAGTGATAGAAACAGTTTCTTCTTTTTCAGCAAAGCCTCGATTGGCTAACATAGCCTCATGTTGAGCCTGATATAGGGCAGGTCTAATGTTATCGGTCATTCCCCCATCAACGGAAACATATTTTCTCACATTGGGAATATTCTTAATCGAACCTATAGTATAAATAGTGGTCCCTGAAGTGCCTACAATAGAACGACCTGGCTCAACAATAATAGCAGGTAAAGGTAACCCAAGTTTTGCGGTTTCCCCTTTAATTGTGCTCACCATAGTATCAGCATAAGAACTTATTGGGGCAGGCTTATCTTGAGAAGTGTAATAGATACCAAAGCCACCACCTAGGTTTAATTCTTTGATAACCAATTGAGTTTTATCGAAAACATCTTTAATAAAATTAATCATGACTTGTGCTGCATATCTAAAAGATTCAGTTTCAAAAATTTGTGAACCAATGTGGCAGTGCAGCCCAGCTAACTCAAGATTTTTCTTGGCAAGAGCTGACTCAATGGCTTCTAAGGCTTGGCCTGTGGAAATAGGAAAACCAAATTTGGAATCAATCTGCCCTGTTTTAATATATTCATGGGTATAGGCCTCAACCCCAGGGGAGATTCTTAAAAGTATTTTCGGTTTTTTATTGTTTTCTTTTGCTATTATATTTAATAATTCTAATTCATCTAAATTATCTACTACTATCCTGCCAATATCATATTTTAAGGCCATTTCTAATTCATCTGCACTTTTATTATTACCATGAAAAAAAACTTTCTCCATAGGGAAATTAGCTTGATAAGCTGTATATAATTCTCCCCCTGATACAACATCTAAACCTAAGCCCTCTTCTTCTATAATTCTGCACATAGCGAGAGTTAAAAAGGCTTTACTAGCATAAATTACCTTTGCACCATGTTTTTTGGTAAACGAATTATAAAAATCCCGACATATATTTCGGATATTCTCTTCATCCATAATATACAAAGGTGTACCAAAGGTTTTGGCTAATTCTACAGTATCACAACCACCAATTTCTAAGTGACCTTGGGAGTTAATTGTCATAGTGCCTTGTAATTTCAAAAGTTAACACCTCTCCTCCAGGTTAAATATATAAAAGACCCTAAGGACTAAACCTTGGGCCTCTCCCCCTCATAAATATGGGAGTATTAGTACCTCCGCAAAAATTAAATAGTTTGAAGTATTATATCATCTAGAAAAAAACAGTGTCAATACATATGGATGGCTAATTATTCGAGGCCTTGACTTTCTGTAAATTATCTGTCCATTTACCACATTTGTCTCCCCAGCGAGCATATAACTTTTCATCAACTAATAATTCTATAACTTCACAAACATTAGGACATCCTTGGCAATCAAAGGATGCAGTTTTATATTGAGACTCTACTAGTTCTATACCTCTAAAGCTACTTTCTCCCTTTTTAGCTACAGTTTCTTGAGCTAAAATAGCTGCGCCCAAAGCTCCCATGACTCCAAACCATTTGGGAACAATTATCTTTGTATTTAGGGCTTTTTCAAAGGCAACCTTTATACCGGGATTAGCCGCTACCCCTCCTTGAAAAATTATTGGTTCTCTGATATCTTTTCCTTTACCTACATTATTCAAATAGTTTCTAACTAGTGCTTGACAGAGACCAGCGACAATATCTGGTAAACCATGGCCTAATTGCTGTTTATGTATCATATCGCTTTCAGCAAAAACAGAACATCTACCAGCTATTCTGACTGGATTGGTTGCTTCTAAAGCTAACTGGGAAAATTTCTCAATTGATAGTCCTAAACGAGCTGCCTGCTGATCTAAGAAAGAACCTGTTCCTGCAGCGCAAACTGTATTCATGGCAAAATCAGCTACTATGCCCTGCTCTAAAATAATTATTTTAGAATCTTGTCCACCAATTTCCAAAACAGTATGAACATCGGGAACACTATGAGCCGCAGCTACAGCATGGGCAGTTATCTCATTTTTTACTACATCGGCTCCAACCACCAAAGCAGCTAATTGACGACCACTACCTGTAGTGCCTACACCACTTATTCTTTGGTTTTTTGATAACCTTGTATATATTTGCATTAAACCTGTTTTGATTATTTCTAAAGGTTTTCCTTGGGTTCTTAGGTAAATTGCATCTAAAACTTGTAAATCCTCATCAACGATAACAAAGTTACTACTAACGGAGCCTACATCGATACCTAAAAATACATTCATTTAATTTGCCTCCTAAATTCTGACTGCCTTTGAATAAGATCCACAAAGGCTTCTAACCTAGTTAATATTCCTGCTTTTCCAGATTGCTCATCGACATATAAGGTAAGAATGGGGATATCAAATTCCTTTCTGATTTCACTTAAAATACTATGGGCAACAATTTCTGGCATACAAGTTAAAGGGGCAATTTGAATTAATCCCTGATAACCTGAATTGGCAAAATGAATTGCATAACCTATGGTTTCTCTTCCATGCCCCCCCACAAAATGATTAAGGTAGGGTTTTGCTAATTCGGCATAAGGAACCGGATTATCATTTCTATATAAGCCCATAAGAAGATGATTATTTATCCATTCACTCAAATATAAACTTCTGGTAACCTCAATTCCTAGTTTGCCCAATTCTCGTTCAATATCATGATTGACAAAGGGTTCTAGCAAGGTATATATCTCGCCAATTAAACCTATCTTTAAAACTTCTTTTTCACGATCAATGGGTATTTGCTCCAATTTATTTAGCCCTAGACTAATAGCATCCTTTAAACTATGAAAATCCATTGCATTATCAATAGTATCTAGAACATGAGCATAAACTGCATCTACTGTACCAACCTTTTTTTCTCGCGGCCTTAAATACTGGACTTTTTTTTCAATAATATCCATCCCATATGCTTTTTGATAGGCAAATCTAATAGCTTCTATAACCTTATACCAAGATTTATTGCCAATAATCTTTTTAAGCCTACTAAGAAATTGGCCTAAATGTTTATCTGGGGGTTCTAAAACAAATAAATCATAATCATAGCCCAGATCCCGCAAAATATTATTTTCTACCTGGGCATAGAGACCAAAACGACAAGGACCTACTCCCCCGGCAGATATCATTGTGTCCGCGCCCATTTCATAGGCTTCAATTAAATTGCCTAGACAGACCTTTAAGGGCAAACAGGCAAATTCATGGCCATATTTTACCCCCAAATCCAATGTCTTTTGGTTAGACTTGGGGGGTACTACTACCTCTAAATCTAAATACTCCAATAATCCCCTTACAACTATATACATATTGCCCATATGGGGAAAAGTTAATTTCACTATTAAACCACCTTTCTCTTTATAAGATCGGCAAAAGCTTCTAATCTGGTTGTTATTCCTGCCTCTCCAGAATGTTCATCAATGGTTAATAGTAGAACTGGTTTTTTGGCATAATTTTTATGGAAATGAGTTATTAAGCTCTGAGTTATGGCATCTGGGCCACAACCAAAGGCACTAACCAAAATTATCCCAGCAACATCTTCTTTTTTAGTAAAATAAAATGTACTTCCTAACAAATCCTGAGCAGAGGTCCAGAAAATCCTTTTGGGTATAATCTCTAGTTCTTTCTCAATAGTGATTTTGGAAACCATTTGCGGGGTAAGGGGATTTAAATCCAATTCTGTTAATTTAGCTAGGATATTCATACTTAAGTAGGAGTCATAAATAAGGTATTCATGGCCAATAACAGCAATATTCAAAAATTCTCCTTCTAAGTTAGGTAATTTTATAAGTTGAGATGGTATCTTACCCTCTTCTAAAGTATGATTAAATTTTTTTAGCTTTTTTAACCCATTCTGCCAAGCTAAAGTTACCTTTAATGGATTATTGGTGAATAATTTCCCCACTTCCCATATTGTTTTATATAAATCCCTGTCATTTTTACTTAGATTAATTGTAGGACCAATAATCTGTGGAAAACCACTTATATTGGGATAGAGATTATCTGGTATACCCATAAATTTTGGACAGGTGAATTTCTTTTTTTCTACACTAACTATCCGGGGGCAAAATATATAATCTACTTTATCTTTCAAATAATTTACATGTCCAAAAAAAACTTTTACTGGCAAACAAGCCTCATCGACAATAAGTTTTACTCCTTGGTCTAAAATATTTTTATTTGTGACTGGGGATACTATTATTTCTGCCCCTAAATCTTTAAAAAAACTTTCCCAAAGAGGAAAATATTTATAATACCAAAGAGCTCTAGGAATTCCTACCTTAACCATATAAACCTCCTCTTATGCTACTTTTAATTAAATAGGACATTTAATATTTTTTACATAAAGAGGTTTTTTTATACTTCAAAAACTTAAATATAGAAACGATAGCTTTTTTAAGGCATAATGAAAACCCCTGTTGGGGTTTGTTTTCTATAATTTATCGCTTTTTATGCCATTTTATTTTGGGGCGTTGTTTTCTAGCAGGGGCTGGAATGGTACCTCCCCTTTGTCTAGTACTATCTTTAGGCTTTAATATCCCAAACCTAATATTTTGCACTGGTACTGGAGACCTAATAATTATTGATTTTAAGCCCATCCAATTAAAAGGAATAAGGGGCCATAAATAAGGAACTCCAAAAGATTTCATGAAACCTAAGAAGATTATTACTAAAGCTAATCCACCTAAGAAACCTATTCCTCCTAAAAGGGCAGTGAAAAAAATTAATACAAAACGAATAAAGCGATTGGCCAGACCCAGCTCAAAGCTAGGAGTGGCAAAAGTACCAACAGCAGCCAATGCTGCATAAAGAATTATTTCCGGAGTGAGTAATCCCACTTCAATAGCAATATCCCCCACCAGGAATGCTGCAATTAGACCTAAAGCTGTGGCTAAAGGAGAGGGAGTATGGATTGCTGCCATACGAATAAGATCTATACCTATTTCAGCTAGAACAATCTGAATTAGTAAAGGCACATTGCCAATTTCCTCAGGACCAATAAATTTTAAACTTTTGGGTAATAATTCCGGATTTGCTGCAAATAAATACCAAAGGGGTAGGATGAATAAAGAAGCTATAATCCCAAAGAATCTAACCCATCTTAAATATAAACCAGTGGCAGGACTTTGACGGTATTCCTCAGCATGTTGGACATGATGAAAATAGGTAGTAGGTGCAATAATTACACTGGGGGAAGTATCCACAATAACTACCACATGTCCCTCTAAAAGATGTACCGCAGCCACATCGGGCCTTTCAGTATATCTTACCTTAGGGAATGGATTCCAGATGTTTCCTGGTACAATTAATTCCTCGATACTCTTTTCAGCCATGGGTAAGCCATCAATATTAATTACTTGTAAATTTTCCTTAATACTATCCACTAGTTCTGGATTGGCAATATCCTCAATATAGCTTACCACCACATCGGTTTTGGAGCGTCTACCCACCGTAAACATTTCCATTCTTAGTTTAGGATCTCTAATTCTGCGCCTAATTAAAGCAGTATTAAAAACAATGGTTTCTACAAAACCATCCCGCGAGCCTCTACTAACTCTCTCAATATCAGGTTCCTCAGGTCCCCGGGCGGGGTATTCCCGGACATCAATTATAATACCCTGATCTACCCCTTCTAGGATTAAAGCTACAGAACCAGATAAAACCGCTGAAATTATTTCATCCAATTGGTCTGTTGCTTCTGTCTCTATATAGGCAATATGTAAATCGAGAAGTTTTCCTATAGGGTCAACTGCTAAGTCTCCTTTTTGTAAGAAGCTCCATCTTTCCATCAAATGAAGCATAATATCATCTTTAGCAAAACCATCCAAGAAATACAGACTAGCCTTTTTCCCAGCAATTGATATATCCCGGCGAATAGCATCAAAGCTTTTTTCAATTCCTAGTTCTCTGTCTAAGATTTTGATATTTTCCTCATACTTTTTGTTAACTAAAACACTTTGCTTTTCACTAATTTTCCCCACTTTGATCCTCCCCATAGGCTAGAATGTATTCCAATGCTTTACTGGTAATCTTAGCCCCAGCATGATAATTATCATGACCATTCATCTTACCAATATCACCTATGCCGATGACAATTGGTATAGATAATTCTTCTAAAATATCGACGGTATCCCCCACTAAATTTTCTTCAAGGCAAACTTCGCCATCCTTATCAACTGCATTTTTAGTAATTTCTCCAGTATTCGTTATGCAATAATCACATTTAATCCCAGTGGCATCCGTATTAGAGGCAACGGCTAGGGCTCCTATAATCTCGATTTCAGGGTCTTTGGCTAGTTTTTCCAAGGCCCTTTCCCCCTGACCCTTTTCTGGAGAGCCTCTGTCATCAAACATTACTATTACTGGGTCATGTTTAGCTTGTTTGACAAGTTCAGCTATTTTTTCCCCTTGCAAAGGAGTTGGATTTCCTCCTGAGGCTGAGATAGTTCTGGCATTTATTTTTTTTGCAGCTACTTCTATTGCTTTTTGAGCAATAGAATCACCATCTGTAATCACGATTATTTTTCTTTTCAAGGCCATCATCCCTTAGGGTTAAAAATAGTTGCTATTGTAAAACCTGAAATTATTGCTATTGCTACCCCTGTTGCAGTGGCTTCTAATCCACCAGAAAATGCTCCAATAAGCCCTTTAGAGGTAACTCCTTGGATTGCACCCTGGGCTAAAGCGTGACCAAAACCCGATAATGGTACCGTCGCTCCAGCTCCTGCCAAATTAACTAAGGGTTCATATAAACCTATGGCACTTATTATTACCCCTGTTGTAACATAACCTACAAGAATATGTGCGGGAGTAACTACAAAGGGCGTTAAATCCATAATAAGTTGACCTATAACGCAAATTAATCCACCAATTAAAAAAGCCATAGGTACATTTTCAAACATTTTTATCCCCCCTTTATTTTCTTTGGATAACTACCCCATGAGCTATACTAGGAATAGTTTCTCCTTGTTGTGTACTTGTAGGACTCAATAATGCTCCCGTGCCTACTATAAAAATACTATTCAAACTTCCCTCTATTAATTTAGGGATAAGATAACCTGCTAAAACGCTAGCTGAGCAGCCACAACCACTTCCTCCTGCATGGGTATCCTGACTGGGATCATAAATCAATACACCACAATCACTAAAATTCTTAGAAATATCATAGCCCTGTTGTAAAACCAACTCTTCACATAGGATTCTCCCAATATTACCTAAGTCGCCAGTTACTATAAGATCAATATCCTGGGGATTTCTTTGAGTATCTTTGAAATATTGAACAATGGTATCCGCTGCTGCTGGAGCCATAGCAGAACCTAAATCTGAAGCATTTGCCATCCCCATATCTAATATTTTTCCCACTACCCCTTGGGTAATAACTACATCTCCAATATTTTTTTCCAGGATATATGCTCCACTGCCCGTTACGGTCCACTGAGCTGTCATTGGCCGTTGAACTACCATTTCTGTAGGGAACCTTAATTGCCTTTCTGCAGTTTCATGATGACTGGAAGCAGCCACACCTACTCTTTCTCCAAAACCTCCATCGATGATTATGGAACCTAGAATTAAGCCTTCTACCAAAGTAGAACATGCTCCGTATAATCCAAAAAATGGAACACCTAAAGATCTAGCTGTAAAATTAGCACAAATAATTTGATTCAATAAATCTCCAGCCAAGAAATAGTCTAAGTCTTTACTTAAATAACCTCTTTTAGCTAATGCAATTTCCAGAGCATGTTGCATCATTTTTTGTTCGGATTTTTCCCAAGACATTTCCCCGTCATAATTATCTTCCATGGTGTATTGGAAATAATCTCCCAATGGTCCTTTCTTCTCCAGGGGGCCTACCACTGAAGCAAAGGCAGATATAGAAATAGGAGTTGCAAAATTAATAGTATGTTTTCCTAATCTTTTATTAATAGTCATAATCAACAATCCTTATAATGTAATAAAAAATATTAAACCAACTATTATTGAAGCTAGAGTGCCATAAAGAAGTACAGGTCCAGCAATAACAAAGACCTTAGCTCCTATTCCATAAATATATCCTTCTCTTTTAAATTCCAAAGCTGGAGAGGTAATTGAGTTTGCAAAACCTGTGATGGGAACAATTGAACCAGCCCCAGCAAATTTACCAAGCTCATCATATATTCCTAGTCCAGTTAAAAGGGCTCCTAAAAATACTAAAATTCCAGAAGTCCCTGCCGCTGCTTGAACATCAGTGAATCCCTTTATGGTAAATGCATTTAAGATAATTTGACCAATGGAGCAAATTATCCCCCCCACTATAAAGGCGGCAATAACATTTTTGATAACTGGAACTTTAGGCATTACCTTTAAAACCATGCTACGATAACGAATCTGTTCATATTGCTTTAAAAGTTTTTGTTGTTCCTCTATTTCCTTTCTTATGGCTCTTAAGGTTTTCCTTTTCATTTTTTGTGCTTTATTTTCAAGACATACAACCCTTTGATAATCTTTTTGCATTTCTTCTGTCAGATTTTGTATCTCAATATCTGTATTAAATTGTATATCCGTTAAAAGTTTTTTTCTTTTGTTAATATTGTCTATCAATTTTTGCTCATCCATAATGTCCACCTCCCAAATTATTATTTCACTATAATTTCTAAATATACTTTTGTCTCTTGCGGATTACCTCATATAAGAAATAATCAGCACAAAAAAACTGGCTTAGCCTAAGCCAGTTTCAAGAGATATCATCTCCTTTATAGTCTAATAATTGTTTAAGATGTTTCAGAGCTTGTCTTTCAATTCTAGAAACCTGAACTTGGGACAAGCCTACTGTTTTTGCTACCTCTGTTTGAGTTTTATCATGAAAAAACCTTAATAACAAAACTTCTTTTTCTTTATTGGGTAATTTGCCCAAAACCTCTTTTAAAGCTAATTTATCAAACCATTGAGGTTCCACATTGTTATCTTCCTTAGTCAATTGATCTAAAATATAAATTGGATCCCCATCATCTTGATAGAGAGTCTCATTGATGGAAGTGGGAGCTTGCACAGCCTCTAAAGCTGTGACTATGTCTTCAATATTAATATCTAAAACCTCTGCAATTTCGCTAATTTGAGGTTCTCTACCTAGTTCTTTAGTAAGGTCTTCTCTACATCTATTAACTTTATACGCTATTTCCTTTAAAGATCTACTGACTTTAATAGGATTATCATCCCGTAAGAATCTTCTTATTTCACCCACAATCATAGGTACAGCATAGGTAGAAAACTTAACCTGATAGCTGGTGTCAAATTTATCAATGGCTTTAATTAAACCAATAGTCCCGATTTGAAACAAATCCTCTATTTCATAACCTCTATTAGCAAACCTCTGTACTAAATTAAAAACCAATCTTAAATTACAATTTATTAATCTTTCTCGAGCTTCTTGATTACCTTTTTGAGCTTCATTTAATAAATTGATGGCTTCTTCATCTTCAAGCAATGGGAATCTGGGTAGATTCATTTCCGATAATCGCACACTCATAATCAAGCCCTTAATTTGCCAGATGAGAACAGGCTTGGTTTTCTTTTATTAAGTTTTTCTCTAGGATTACCTTAGTACCTTTACCTAGAGTGGAGATCACTTGAACATCATCCATAAAAGATTGCATAAAAACAAAACCCAGACCCATTCTCTCCGGATCAGTAGAAAAAGCCGGGGACATGGCTTGTTCAACATCTTCTATACCTACACCCTGATCTTCAATTAAAACTTTTAAGATGCCTTTAGAAATAGATGCTTCAATAGTTACTAATTTATCCTCTTGCCCTTGATAGCCATGTATAACTGAGTTGGAGACCGCTTCAGAGACTGCTACCTTTATTTCTTCCAAATCAGTTAAAGTAATATCTCCTTGGGCTACTAAACTGGATATAAGTACCCGGGCCAAGGCTACATTGTCTGGTATACTTGTAAACTGTAATCTAACAAAGTTTTCTTTATTTTTATCCATTTTAAGCCTCCTTCCTTTCTAAGGCCAAAGATTCTGTAGTGAATATTGGTATAATTTTCAGTATTCCTGATAATTCAAGAATTCTAAATACCGAGGGCTTAACCCCAAAGATAGACATTCTACCACCTTTTTGCTGAATAAGTTTATATCTCCCCAGTAAAGCCCCTAATCCTGAGCTATCTATAAAGGAGATTTCCGTAGCATCTAAAATTAGATTATTTACAGGCCTGTCCATCAATAGTTTATCAACCTTTTCCCTAAATTCTTTAGCGATTACTAAATCAAAGTCCCCAATTATTTTAACTATTAAATTATCATTTTTAAATTTTACTGAAACCATATATTGTTCTCCTTATTAAAATATTATAACTTTGAAATTCTACATTTGGGTAATATTTCCTGCTAAATATTGGAAAAAACATTGTCGAAAGTAGAGAAAAAAACACCGAATTCAGGGCTTCCCCTAAAAACGGTGTTAGTATAAGTATTTTTAATATTTTTTAACCCACTACTCCGAAACCATTTAATAAAACTAAGATTATAACAATAGGCGCTACATATTTTACTAAGATATTCCAAAGAGGCAACCATTTGGCGCTTAGTGTACCACCATTTGTTAGTTCTTTATTAGCATTTTCAACCTTCCACACATAACCAGCGAAAATACACATTAGTAATCCACCCATGGGTAAGAGAACCTTGGAGGAAATAACATCCATGAGATCAAAGAATACTAAAGGATCATGTCCTGGGAAGGGGACGGTATATCCGCTCCATATTCCCAAAGATAAGGAACAAACCACACCGACAGCTGTTATAATACCACCCATAATTATACTTGCACTTTTTCTACTCCAGCCGAGTTGATCTTTTAAGTAGGCAACCACACATTCCAGGATGGAGATTGCCGATGTTAAGGCAGCAAAAGCTAAGAGAACAAAAAAGGCTGCCCCAAATAATAATCCTAAAGGCATTTTATTAAAAACAGCAGGCAAGATTACAAATACTAACCCTGGTCCTTGGTCTGGTGCTAAACCAGTAGCAAAAACAGCTGGAAAAATTGCTAATCCTGCTAAAATTGCAGCTAATGTATCTAAGGTTACAACTGTTAAAGCAGAAGTTTGTAAATTTTCTTTTTTTGATAAATAACTACCATAGGTAAGCATGGTGCCCATACCTAGACTTAAAGAGAAAAAGGCTTGACCTAGGGCAGCTAAGATAACCCTACCATTAATTTTAGAAAAATCTGGTTTTAAATAGAAACTTAATCCTGCTCCTGCACCTTCTAAAGTTAAGCCCCGTACTATTAATATTAATAAAATAATAAAAATTGCAGGCATTAAAATTTTACTCCACTTTTCAATCCCGGTTTGAATTCCAAAAACAACTATACCAATGGTTAATCCCATAAATAACAATTGCCACATAATAGGCTCCATTGGAGCTACAATTAATGATTCGAAAATATTAGTATATTGTTCTACAGATAATCCCGACAAAGAACCAGAGACGGTTTTTACAAAATAAGCTAAACTCCATCCGCCAACTACCCCATAGAAAGAAAGAATCATAAAAGCAGCTAATACCCCCATTGCACCGGTAATCCACCAGAAGCTACCAGGGGCTAATTTTTTAAAGGAGCCTATAGCGTCCAAGCCAGCGGCTCTACCAATAGCAAATTCTGCTAACATAACAGTAAGACCTATAAAAAACACCGCGAGTAAATAGACAAAAACAAAAGCTGCTCCTCCACTATCACCAGCCAGATAAGGAAATTTCCAGATATTACCCAAACCAATAGCTGATCCAGCAGCAGCAAAGATAAAGCCTATTCTTGAACCCCAATTTTCCCTTTTCTCCATTAAATGGTCCCTCCGATTTCAAAAAAATATCAAAGTATATTATATTTTATACTATAAGAATCCAACACCTCCTAAATGTCAGTGTATAGAAAAAGGATTAAACATTTTTAATCCACAAATTTATACCTAACAATCATAAAATTTAAACTCATTATATAATTTTACATAGAATTCTGTCAATACTGATAATTCTTGATTCTTACCAAATAAAAAAGTGCTGCCTTTATAAAGCAGCACTTGAAAATCCAACAATATTCTTGAAAAGCTTACTATATTGCCGCCAGATACTTCCAGCTTCCACATTTTCTTTAGAAATTAATTGAAATTCATCTAAAATCTCCTCATTTTTTATAATAGTTACTCTCCCTATCATTTCTCCCGCCTTTACTGGTGCGGTGATATTCGGAAGCATTTCAATCTTAGTATCTAATCCTTCCACATTTCCTTTTTCAATAATTACTCCTACCCTATCCTGAGTAACAGCTGTTATATAATCTTGTGTTCCTTTTTCTACCTTAACTTTACCAATCTCCTGCCCTTTCTTTAAAAACTCTTTAAATTCATATTGGGCAAAACCATGATTGAAAAGTATCATGGTATCTCTAAAGTTACCCCTATGCTGCTCTGCTCCTAAAACCACAGCTATTAGACGGAGACCATCTCTTTCGGCGGTAGCAGCCAAGCAATAACCAGATTCTGGTCCAATCCAGCCTGTTTTAAAACCATCGGCCCCTTTATACCACCACAACAATTTATTACTATTATCTAATTGGAAGGGTTTATTAGTATCTTCCCTCAAACGATAATGTTTTACTGATGTCAATTGCAATATTTCCTGATGCTTTAAAGCTTCTCTGGCTATTTGCGCCACATCATAGGCACTAGTATAATGTTCTTCGGCAAATAAGCCATAGGCATTGACAAAGTGAGTGTTTTTTAATCCTAACTCTTGAGCCTTGTCATTCATTACTTTAACGAAAGCTTCATGGGTTCCATAAAGATGTTCGGCAACAGCAACACAAGCATCATTGGCCGAACCTACGGCAATAGCCAATAATAATTCCTTGAGGGTCATTTCTTCCCCTGGCTCTAAATAAATCTGCGAACCTCCCAATCGCCAAGCATTTTCACTAGCAACAACAATATCCTCATACTGGGCTCGACCATTTTTTATTGCTTCAATTGCAACTAAGAGAGTCATTAGTTTAGTAACACTAGCTGGGTTCCTTCGTTCATGAGGGTTTAGTTCATAAAGTATTTTCCCGTTATTAGGCTCTATTAAGATTGCAGAGGGTGATTCTAAATTAATCTCTACACCTAGAGCCGCTGAAGGAAAAATAGTTAAAACAAATATCGCTAAAATAATTTTGCAAATGCTCTTCTTGCAGTTTTTACTCATTTTCGCTTACCTCCTAAAAATCCTTTGAAATTATTATTTCCAAAACCTATTAAGGTATTCTTTGTACTTTTTTGGAAGATAATATAGAGAATTAAACAATAAGTTCTCACGAAATGGGAAAAATGGATATAGAAAAACTACTGATGAAGTCTAAGGAGGTTATTTTTATGGATTTCTATCTTGCCCTTCTATTTTTAGTTATATTAGGTGGAGTTACTCTTTATGTATTAATTACTAGAGTAATAATACCAGTTTACAAGTTATACCAGGATAGATTGCAATTGAAATAATAGAAAAAAACCATTGGCTTAAATACCAATGGCTTGTAATTAAGAAAAGATTAATAAATTTTTTCGTAGATTAAGGGAGGCTTGGGAATAATGTTTGGGGAAAATTCAAAAGCCGCCAGAAGTTTATTCTTTACTCTTTCAAAATCGTTCTCATGGTTGGCTATTACTTCTACTATTGGATCTCCCACTTCTAAATAATCTCCTATTTTCTTTTTAACTAACAAACCAACCCCATAATCGATTGGATCATCCTTTTTCTCTCTTCCTCCTCCTAACTCCATAGCAATGCTACCTAATAATTTAGAATTTATATTACTTATATAGCCTGCTTCCCTACTCTTTAGAATCCCTGTATATTGGCCGAGAGGTAACAAACTATAATTTTCTAGAACATCAACATTGCCCTCTTGCCAGGATATTAATTCTTTTAACTTCTGCAAGGCTTCCCCTGAATAAAGAAGTTTTTCTGCCAGTTTCAATCCCTGCACATAATCCTTTGCTTTTCCTCCAAGGAAAAACATCTGCCCAGCTAACTCTAGGCATAATTGAGTAAGATCTTGAGGTCCTTTACCCTTTAAGGTTTCTATAGCTTCAATAATTTCTAAGGAATTACCTATCGCTTCTCCTAAAGGCTGATTCATATTGGAAATAATGGCCACAGTTTTTTTACCAAAGCTATTGCCAATATCCACCATGGTTTTTGCCAATTCCTTAGCCTGAGTTAGGTCCTCCACAAAAGCACCATTACCCATTTTAACATCCAATAAAATTCTATCCGCTCCAGCGGCTATTTTTTTACTCATAATACTACTAGCAATTAATGGTATGGAATTTACTGTAGCAGTGACATCCCGCAAAGCATAAATCTTTTTATCAGCAGGAACTAAATTTCCCGATTGACCAATAACAGCTACATTAATTTGATTAACTTGTTTTATAAAATCTTTTTTTTCTAGGGTAGTAATAAATCCAGGTATAGATTCTAATTTATCAATTGTTCCTCCAGTATGACCAAGTCCTCTTCCTGACATTTTCGCCACAGGAATTCCACCAGCGGCTACCAGTGGAGCTAAAATTATTGTAGTAGTATCTCCCACCCCACCAGTACTATGTTTATCTACCTTCAGACCCTCAATTTCACTTAAATCAATGGTATCTCCAGAATTAGTCATGACCTTGGTAAGATGAGCAGTTTCTTCCTTATCTAGGCCTTGAAAATAGATAGCCATTAATAAGGCTGCTACCTGATAATCTGGTATAAGATCCTTTACATAACCATTGATAATAAATTTAATTTCCTCCAAGGATAACTTTTGACCATCTCTTTTTTTTGCAATAATATCGTAAACTCTCATAATAACCCCCCGACTACATATCAGGAATAATTGCTAATACCAAGGAACGAAAATCTCCACGAACTCGATTGGCTGTTTCCATTACTTCCTCATGATTAAGTGCTTCTCCTGATATCCCTGCAGCCATATTAGTAATACAAGATATTCCCAAAACATCCATACCTCCATGACGAGCAACAATGACTTCCGGAACTGTAGACATTCCTACAGCATCTCCCCCTATTATCCTCAGAAATTTTATCTCAGCAGGGGTCTCATAGCTTGGTCCAGTCAATCCAACATAGACACCAGTTTTAACTTCAATATTTAGTTCTTGAGCTTTTTTCTGGGCTAAAGCAACATATTTAGGAGTATAACTATAAGTCATATCGGGAAATCTAGGTCCATAACCTTCCATATTTTTACCAATTAGAGGATTAGTCCCTGTCAAATTTATATGATCAGTGATTACCATTATAGCTCCAGCAGTATAATCAAGGTTAATTCCACCAGCAGCATTGGTTACTAAGAGTTTTTTAATACCTAAACTTTGCATTACTCTAATGGGGAAGGTTACAGTTTTCATGTCATAACCCTCATAATAATGAAATCTCCCTTGCATTGTTAAGACAGGCACTCCAGCCAATTTCCCTATTACTAATCTTCCAACATGTCCCTCTACTGTGGAAACTGGAAAATTAGGTATTTCTTCATAAGGAATATATAGGGGATCAGTTATTTCCTCTGCTAATCCTCCCAAGCCGGATCCTAAAATTAAGCCTAATTCAGGTTGAATAGTGATTTTTTTTCGAAGATATTCTATTGTTTTTTCCATTACTTTATCTCCTCTCTGATAAGTTCTAACAGACCTTCACCAGGTCCTGAATAGTTTACCTTAAAATACTGTGCTATAGTAGCTCCTACATCGGCAAAGCTATCCCTAATACCTAAATTAACACCCTTTTTAACCATTGTGCCAGTAATAAGTAAAGGAACATACTCTCTACTATGATCTGTACTAGAGGTGGTAGGGTCACAACCATGGTCCGCAACAATAAAAAGCACAGTATCCTTATCTAACATTTCCAATAGTTCTGGTAGTCTTTGATCAAATTCCTCCAAGGCATTAGCATATCCTTTAGGGTCATTGCGATGGCCATATAAAGAGTCAAAATCCACTAAATTAGCCATAATCAATCCTTTGGTAAGACTTTGGTAGGCCTCTTTGATTTTATCTATTCCCTCCATATTATTTGAGATTGGATAATGTTTAGTAAGTCCTTGCTCAGCAAAAATATCTTTTATTTTACCAACTCCAATAACCTCCAAGCCCTCATCCTTTAATAAATCCAAAACTGTCTTTTCTGGAGGCTGAAGAGAATAGTCATGACGATTAGCAGTCCTAGTAAAATTACCTGGTTCTCCAATAAAGGGTCGAGCTATCACTCTACCTACTCTGATGGGTCCCTGTAGTAGCTTCCTGGCTATTTCACATATTCTATAGAGCTCCTCAAGAGGAATAACTTCCTCATGGGCGGCAATTTGAAAAACACTATCTGCTGAGGTATAGACAATGGGAAAGCCCGTTTCCATGTGTTGCTTCCCTAATCTTTCTATGATTTCTGTTCCTGAAGCTACTTCATTTCCTAAAGTTTTTCTTCCAATTAATTTTTCAAATTCGTCAATAATTTCCGGGGGAAAACCCTCGGGAAAAGTGGGCATAGGATCAGTAGAAATTACCCCCATAATTTCCCAGTGTCCTGTGGTGGTATCCTTTCCCTTGGATTGCTCTGCCATTTTCCCATAGGCCCCAGAAGTGTCAACTCTGGCCCTTACTCCTCGAATTTCTGTCAAATTTCCAATTCCCATTTTTTCTAAATTGGGAAGATTGATACCTCCAATCGCTTTGGCAATATTACCTAAGGTATTTGATCCCTGATCACCATAAAGTTCTGCATCTGGTAATTCTCCAACACCTAAACTATCCAAAACAATTATTATAGCTTTATTCATTATTAATTCCTCCTAAGCTCTAGGGTGAGATTTTTTGTAAATGTTTATAATATTATTAGTATTTAGGTGAGTATAGATTTGAGTAGTTGTAACATCCACATGTCCTAACATTTCTTGTACAGAACGCAAATCTGCGCCATTTTCTAAAAGATGGGTCGCAAAAGAATGACGCAAAACATGGGGAGTTATTTCTTTTTTTATCCCAGCTTGCTGTGCATAGTTTTTTAGTATTTTCCAAAAACCCTGTCTGGTTAACCTACGACCATGTTGATTTAGAAAAAGAGCATATTCCTTAGGGTTTTTAAGTAGTTTATTTCTAGCCCCTTTTAAATATGCGTTTAAGCTTAAGATAGCTTGATTACCGAGAGGAATAATTCTTTCTTTAGATCCTTTGCCCACGCATCTTACATAGCCTAAATCAGTATTGATAGAATTTACATCTAAATTTATTAGTTCTGACACTCTCATCCCTGCACCATATAAGGTTTCCAGCATAGCCTTATCTCTAATGCCCAGAGGATTATTGTTTTTTGGTTTCTCCAAAATTTTTTCTATTTCATCTATACTTAAGACCTGGGGCAGCCTTTTTTGTTTCTTAGGACCTTCTAGATCACTAGTAGGATTAATGATAACTATACCTTCTTGTTGTAAAAATTTAAAAAATGCTTTAATAGCAGCAAGTTGTCTAGAAATAGTAGAGTTTGCTCGTTTTTTTTGTTTTAGGTTGACTATATAAGCTAGTATTTCTTCTTTCTTTAATTCTTCAATTTGAATATTTTTTTCCTTAATAAAATCAAAAAACTCTTTTAAATCACTACGATAGGCAGATAAAGTATTTTTTGCCAATCCTCGTTCAATAGCCAGGAAGTCAATAAACATTGTTAAGAGTTGATCCATGACTTCACCTCATATTTTTATTTTCATATATCCTTGGATTGGTTATTACTTCCACATTGTTCTGTTTTTCTCCTTTTATTGCAATAAATTTTGCCTATAAAAGGGGAAAAGTTATACAAAACCATAATTAGGGAAACCTTAAACATATATATATTATTTAAAAGGGGAAATCTACTATGGCTAATGAGCAATCTTTAAAAGCGGAAAACAAAGTTTGGAAACAAGAAACCTTCACCAATGAAAAAGGAACCTTTACAATTTTTTATGATTTATGTAAGGGCTGTGGACTATGTATAGAAAAATGCCCTACTCAAGTTATCTATTGGTCTGACACCTTAGGTTTTATGGGAACTCCTGCTGTAAACCCTAGAATGGAAGGTTGTATAGTTTGTGGTATTTGTGAATTGGTTTGTCCTGAACCTGCAATTTCCATAATTAATAACAAGAAAAAACGTACTCCCATTCAAGATAATACGCCTAGTAATGATAAAAAATCTTAAAATACACATAAAAAATCGCCCTATGGAATCTTCCATAGGGCAATATAATTAACTATGAGCAATGCCTTTATTTTGGGCTGCAATTTCCTTGGGTTTTATATTTTCCATGAAATAATTAGTTTCACTAACAATTACACTACTTAAACCAATCAAGCCTATGAGGTTAGGTATAGCCATTAAGCCATTCATGGCGTCAGCAAAATTCCAAACAAAATCTATTTTTGCCACTGCTCCGAAAAAAACTAAAAATACAAAAATTATTCTATAATATTTAACTGCACCAGTACCTAATAGATACGCTAAACATTTCTCTCCATAATAGGACCAACCAAGAATAGTTGAGTAGGCAAAAAGTATGATACCAATAGCAACAATATATCCGCCAATACCTGGTAAACCTTCGTTAAAAGCTGCGGTAGTTAAAGAAGCAGCATTTAACCGTTCACCAGCTTCATTAGTAAGTTCCAATGCTCCAGATGTTAAAATGGTTAATGCTGTAATAGAGCAGACAATTATGGTGTCAATAAAGGTCTGAGTCATACTAACTAGAGCTTGTCTACAGGGATAATCGGTTTTGGCTGCAGCTGCTGCAATAGGAGCACTTCCCAGACCAGCTTCATTAGAAAAAACCCCCCTAGCTACCCCATATCTAACAGCTGTACCAATTACTCCGCCCAAAGCAGCATCTCCGGTAAAAGCCTGAGTAAATATGGCCCTAAAGGCATAGGGGATAGCTTCGTAATTAATGAAAATAATTACTAATCCTCCTATAACATAGAAAAGAGCCATAAAAGGAATTAAATAACTAGTAAACTTACCAATACTCTTTATACCTCCTAGGATAACAGAAGCTGTAAGTACTACTAAAACTAAACCTGTAACCCAGGTGGGAATATTAAAGGTTGTTTGAACTGCTTCTGCAACGGAGTTAGATTGCACCATATTGCCAATCCCAAAAGCAGCTATGGAACCAAATAAAGCAAAAAGTACCGCTAACCATTTCCAACCGAGACCTCTTTCAATATAATACATTGGTCCCCCAGCAATTTCGCCCTTTTCATCCACAGTTCTATATTTAACTGCTAAAATTGCTTCAGCATATTTAGTTGCCATCCCCACCAAACCTGTAACCCACATCCAAAAAACAGCTCCAGGTCCGCCTAAGAATATAGCCGAAGCCACCCCAGCTATATTACCAGTACCTATAGTGGCTGCTAAAGCAGTGGTTAAAGCTTGGTAATGACTTATATCTCCTTCACTAGTTTCATCCTTAGTAAAAATTAATTTATGGGCATAAATCATATTGGTGAACTGTAAGCCCTTTAATCTTAGGGTAAGAAAGATTCCTGTTCCTACGATTAAAATAAGAATGGGTGGGCCCCATACAATATCATTGATTTTTGTAATAATTTGATTTAATATTTCCACACATATACCCCCTAAATTATTCTTAAGAAACTTAACACAAAGAACATTAATAGATAAACTCCCACCCCCAGCATTAATGTCAGATTTTTTAAAAATTTTCAAATTTATCAGTTAAAATTTTTTTCAGATGTTCTGGTAAAAAAAGCACCTGAAAAAGAAAAAATATAATATTCTCATATTATATTTAATAATTTATCTATTATATAACATTTTGTTTTCATAATTGTGTATTATAATTATAAAATTCAAAAATAGCAATGCTTTCAGTTCATGTATACAAGATACATGTAAATGATTAAATTAAATTTTTGACCAAGGGTGATATATACCCTTCAATTAACCCCGCAAAAATCATAACAACTGCTAAAAGAATCATTATTAAAGAATACTTTAAAAAACAATGAAACAACGGCTGTAATTCCCTTTTCCTTGAATTTAATAAATAAAAGCAAAAAGATATCGCCGCTACTCCAGCTAAAACTAAAGCTGGAAGATGAAAAATATTTTGCGGTAAAATAGAAATTAAAACTAACCCCAAGCCCTGCCAAGCTTTATTTTCTAGGATAAAACCTACAGTGAATCCTAAAACAAACCCCCGGGTGAAGATTATTACTAAAATTAAGGGTAGTCCTATAACAGTTAATCCTAAAAACCAAATTTTTAGTATTGTTTCTAAGTTGCGCCAGATTGCATATTTGGCTACAGTTTGAGATTCAATTTTTTCAATGTTATTTAATCCTAAATCAATATAATTACCCAAAAAGCAAGCTGTTGATCGGTCAAGGTTTTTACCCCTATCACCCCGAAGATAATCCCCATTACCAAAAAGAGAAGTACAAAAAGATATAATAAGTAGTTATTACTAAATAAATTCTTAATACCTAGCTTGACCCTTCTACCCACAGCATTCTCTCCTTTATCTCGGCAATGTTAAGTGCCGCCAAGCTTTAAAACAAGGTAAATTGCCCCTCAGGATAAGATGCCCTGAAGCATAAATGCGGTTAATTTTCAGATGAGATGATTCAGCCTTATTTATAAGACTGTACAAAAGATATTTATGCTGGGTAAAGGTAAATAATTCCACTTTTAAGCATTTAAGTAACCTAAATTGATAATCATTTGGCAAATATAATTAGCTCCTAAGACATCCTCTAAGGAATTACTGCTGGCAGCAATAACAGCGATATTTTCCCCCTGGGCTAAATCTATTGCTCGTTGAACAGCCTTTAGGGCTGGTTGGTTTCCTTTCATTTTAGGAGTTCTAGCAATGGTGCCAGTAATCACTTTTTCATGAAATTGAAAAGCCGCATCATAGGCCACTCCACCAGTATCACTTACACAAACTACTATTTTATTTTGAAAATCTATAGTTTTAATAACCTCTGCCCCCAGGTTGGGAACTATATCCAAGACACTGGCCCCTGCATCTTTTATACCCCTAAGCACATTAGTACAATTATTACTTCGTTGAGTTTTAGTACCCCATCTGGGTTCCGTAATAATTACAACTTCACTTTCCAGTTCTTGAGCTTTTTGTCCTGCAATATAACCTATTCTAAAGGGATTAACCTGAACGGGTGCCTTTGTTTTATCTGGACTTGCACCAAAAATAAAAGCTGCCCCACCATCAAGAGCTGCTTCTAAAGATGTAGACATATCAATGACATCAACAATTAAAACTACATAACCTTGACTTGCGGCTCGGGCTGCTCCTGAAGCATTAAAGCCTACTGTAACCTCCCTGCTGTTTTTCCGCCCCATATTTAATCACCTTTATCTTTGCTTTGTAATTGCTTAAAAAACAACAATGCAGTTATAGTTTTCATATCCTTTATGTGCCCGTTTTCTATAAGATTATCAATTTGGGAAGAATCTAGTAAATACTGTTCTAGATTCTCATCCTCATCCAAAATTGCTTCCCCAGCAATTAAATTCGATGCTAAGTAAATATATATTAATTCATTACAAAAACCAGGTGATGTATAGAACTTGCCAAGTAAAGCCCAATTTCTAGCGGTATATCCTGTTTCTTCTTTTAATTCCCTTTTAGCACAATCTAAAGGAGCTTCTCCTTTTTCTAATTTTCCCGCCGGTATTTCCCATAATATTTCTTCGCAGGCCTTCCTAAATTGTTTAATTAATACTATTTTTCCGTCCTTTGTGGTTGTCAAAATTGCAACAGCCCCTGGATGTTCCACAATTTCCCTTTTACCCATAAGACCATTGGGAAGTTTAATATCAAGTTCCTTAACCTTTATAATCTTGCCCTGATAGATTATACTTTCTTTTTCAGTTTTTTCGTAAAAATCCATACTAACCCCCTAGATAAGAATTTAGAAAACATAAGACCCTAAAAGGGTCCTCCAGCTTGAATAAAAAAGCCTTGATTGGAATATATTAGCAATAAACACAAAAGGTTGGTGAAGCTTTTGAAAACCTATGTCTGGAAAAATAATTTCTATTTAACAGGTAATATCAAAGAAGTAATGAACACATTAAGAATTCTTAGTAAAGAATATGCCACCGTGGAAGAAATGATTAATGAGTATTTACATTAAATTAAATTGGCTGTAAAAACACCAGTTGCACAAGCGGTTAAAAAGAATTCTTCCTCTTCCTTTAATGACCTGCCCATAGTCTGAACAAAAATATTATGTTTCTTTAATATTTCTAAACCAGGTTCCCCGTTTGCAACCACAACTTGATGTTTGCTTCTTATTTGGGAGACTTCTATTTGTTCTTTTAAATAATTCATTTTATGAACATCATTTAAACTAGGTAAAACAACAGTAGCCCCAATAAGGGCTATTTTTTCTAGGACAGTAAGAGTGTGATGACTTAACCCCTTGTGACGCTGACGGCTATCATTAAAATTAATTCTGGGAATAACTATTGGTCTACCCCCTAAACTTCCAACGGCATTAATTATTTGGCCAACCTCTAGAGCTGTAGTACCTAGTTGAGTTCCTGTGCCCACAATTCCTGGTCCCATAGCCACTATAATTATATCGGCTTTTTGTACCTCTGCTGCTGCAGCTAAAGCTGAGTAAATATTAATAGCTTCTAGATCACCACCGAAGGCATGACCAGCGGTAATAGTTCCCTGGAGCCAATTTAGTTCCTGCAACATTTTTATATTTCTACTAAAGGGAAGAGGTAAAGCACCCCCATCTGACATAATATAACTTATTTTTAAATGTGGGTTAATAGCCCTAATACCAGCTATACAAGGCAGGACCATACTATGAAGAAAGCCAATTATTACTGGCTTATTATTTAGTGTTTTAAACTCCTTAATTATTTGGTGATAGGGACTCTCTTCTTCCTCAACGGCTAAAACCTTAATTTGTTGGGGAGTATAACGTAGTTTCATAATATGACCCTTAGCAAGGGAATTATTGAGATTTTTATTTAAAATAGCAGTAATAAAATGAAATCCACCTGTTCCAAGACCTAATTCTATGGCTGTAGCATTTAGATGTACAAGATCATTTTCTTCCACGCGTCCAGTTAATTCCGGATAATTAATCCCTTGGAACTTTTCCCCATTAACATCTAATTCTACTATTTGGATTTGCTGATTATTTTCAATAATCCTAAGAACTCTACCAAGTATTATTCTTACTAACATTTTCATCTGCTTATTACCTTAATAATCTCAACAAGATATTGAGGGTTCTTAATAAGATTTTCAACTGTTATAAATTCATCACTAGTATGGACATTTTCCATTCCGCAACCTAAATTAGCAGTAGGTATACCATAGCCATTGAGAATATTGGCATCACTACCTCCTCCAGTTTTAGTTAAGGTAACTGGAAATCCTAAATTGTTAGCAGCTTCCATGGCAATCTTGACTACTTGTTCCTGCTCATTTAATTTGATTTCTGGATAAACTAGCTCAATCTTGGTTGTAAACTCTCCCCCCAACTCCTGACAAGCTTTTTCTAAACACTCTACCATATGTTCTGTTTGTTTATCTAATTTTTCCCGATTTAGGCTTCTTGCTTCCCCATCCATTTCCACCTTATCAGGTATAATATTGTTGGCAATACCGCCTTTAATAATCCCAATATTAGCCGTTGTTTCCTCATCAATTCGTCCAAGTTTCATTCTAGCCAGTCCTCGAGCTGCAACTTGAATGGCACTAACGCCTTCTTCAGGTGATAGCCCCGCATGAGCCTTTTTACCTTTTACAGTTATATTTATATGGTTTTGAGCAGGGCCTTCGATAACAATATTTCCTGCTGATCCATTACTATCTAAAATATAAGCAAAGTCCCCTTTAATATTAGCTGGATTTAGATTTTTGGCTCCAAAAAGGCCCCCTTCCTCTGCAATTGTAAAGATAACTTGGATAGGAACATGGTTTATTTTTTCTTCTTGAATTACTCTTAACATCTCTAAAATAGCTACTATCCCAGATTTATCATCTGCACCTAGGATTGTATCTCCCTGTGATCGAATGATGTCATTTTCTATTACTGGTACAACTCCTTTGCCTGGCTTAACAGTATCCATATGAGCACTGAATAAAACAGTTGGCCCTTCCTTTTTACTGGGTAGAAAAGCAATAAGATTGCCTGCAGAACCTCCTATTTTTTGCCCAGCATCATCTTCAATAACTTCCAGCCCTAAGCTTTTAAGTTTTTCAGTTAGAAAATCTGCTATTTCCCTCTCATGACCTGTTTCAGAATCTATTTTAACTAATTCTAAAAACTCATTAATTACTCTATCTTTATTAATCATTTCACCTTACCCCTTTCCAATGTCTATTAAATATTTCTCTCTTAGATTATATTATCCTGCCCTGTAATAAAGAATGTAAAAAGGGGACGAGGTTATTTCACATCTTAAATGTGACACTAACTCCGTCCCCTCATTTCACTATAATTTTTGCACCCAGTTAAATTGGTCTTCTTCAGTTCCATATTGAATGCCTAGTAGATAATTGTATAACTTGGTCACTAGACTTTCATCATCATAATTATCAACTAAAGCTGTTTCTCCTTTATAAACTAATTCACTCACTGGAGAAATTACAGCCGCTGTACCTGTGCCAAAAACCTCTTCTAATTTACCATTTTTATAAGCTTGGAACACTTCATCAATACTTATTCTTTCTTCTTTTACAGGAATATTCCAAGACTTTAAAATTTTAATTACGGAATCTCTGGTTATCCCTGGTAAGATACTTCCCAATAAAGGTGGAGTAATAACTTCCCCATCAATTTTAAAGAAAATATTCATAGTTCCTACTTCTTCGACATACTTTTGATTAATTCCATCTAACCATAATACTTGGCTAAACCCTTTTTTCTTGGCCTCTTCTCCTGCCAATAAACTGGCAGCATAATTGGCCATGGTTTTAGCTTCACCTAATCCACCTCTAACTGCCCTAACATATTTTTCTTCAACCATAATTTTAACTGGTTTAAATCCTTCTGGATAATAGGCCCCTACTGGAGATAAAATAATAATAAATTTATAATTTTGTGAAGGATTAACTCCTAAAAAAGCTTCTGTGGCAATTATATAGGGACGAATATAAAGGGAAGTCTCAGGCTCAGAGGGAACCCAATCCTTTTCCATTTTCAATAATGCCTTTAAATACTTTAAAGCTAATTCTTCGTCAAATTGAGGAATACATAATTTCTCAGCAGAACGATTTAATCTGGCAAAATTAGCTTCAGGCCTAAATAATTGAATTTCTCCTTCTTTATTTCTGTAGGCTTTTAAACCTTCGAAAACTCCTTGTCCATAATGAAGGACAGAAGCAGAAGGATCTACACTTAAACTACCATAAGGCACTATTCTAGGATCATGCCAGCCTTTATCTTCTGTATAATCCATAACAAACATATGATCCGTAAAAATTTTACCAAATCCCAAATCAGTTAAATTTTTTATTTTTGGTTGTTGAGTTTTAATTATTTTAAGATTTTCCATAGAACACTCCTCCTAAAAACTTTGTTTAATTCTTTTATGTACTCTATCGTCTACCTAAATTATCAATAAGACGAAGAAAGTAAACCCTCTCAATAAGCTTGGTCAATGAATTCCTTTCAGTATACCAATGTAAATAAATAAGCGCAAGAAACAAAATAAATTTTATTGTTAAACTTAGATTTAGTACTAATGAGATCCCAATTGACATTCCTAGAAAATTAGAGCCTGTATCCCCTAACATCCCTTTACCCTTTAGATCCCAGGAACTGTAAGCAAGTACACTACTTAATATTATTAATAGATAATTATTGAAAGGATAAGCAAGAACTAAAATTAAACCTAGCAAAAAATATACTTTGATAGTTCGACCAGGTCTCACATCTAAAAGATTAAATAGATTAGTTATAAAAACTAAAATAAAATAATTTAAAATCCAAACAAAGTAACTATCAGAGACCAAAAAGGAAAAATATAAACTGATTAGTGAAATTATTATTGCTTTTAAAGCACCCGAAGTTAGCCTTTTCTTTTTAAATAATAAAGAAAAATGCCCTTTTAGTCCCTTGACATCATGATTACCCAATAAATCATCAATTAAGCCTACTAAGAGAGTTGTAAAAAGTAGAATTAATAATTGAGGAGCAAAAATTTTATTTAAGAAACTACCGTAAATGAGAATTGACGGCAGCACTCCAAATCCTATGACTAGCCCCATAGCCACAGGTATTTCACGATCTTGAAAGTTCTTTCTTAAAGCTCCTCCACTAGCTAATAATTGTGCTAAAGGGGGAATTAATATTTTAGTTAACATAAATGCTAATAGACTTAAAATCAACATCATCTGCATCATCTTACTTTAGCCTTATGAGCAAATGTAATAATGATATCCTTTAATTGAATGCCTCTATGTCTAAAGTCACTCCAAGTTCTACCTGTTTCGGCATGCCCCATCTTTGTTTTTACCTCTAGGATTCTATAACCCTTATGAATAGCATCAATAGTCATTCCTACCTCAACCCCAAAACCTGAGGATAGAGGCAATAATTCCCTAAAAACCTCAATAGACATTACCCTTTGTCCTGAAAGAGGTGCATGAAAAAAATTTTTGGTTATTTTTTTAAGGCCATAGGAGGATACTTTTTTTACTATTCCCACCCCACCTTTTTTACTGGCTGGTGGAAAGATTGCAATAGTTATATCAGCTTGTCCGTTAATAATCGGCATCAATAATTTTTTTATTTCTTGGGCGGTATCCCCTAAATCTCCATCAATTAAAGCCACATACTGCCCAGATATATAATTGGCCCCTATGTTTAAAGCAGCACCTTTTCCTCGGTTCTTTTCCAACCTAATTACTTTGGCACCTGCTTTTTCTGCTAAAAACCCAGTCTCATCATTAGAGCCATCATCAATAACAACAATTTCTTTTAATTCAGGTATTAATTTTAATGAAGTTATAGTGCTAACAATTCTTTCTGCTTCGTTATAAGCAGGTATTAAAACACTTAAATTTCTTGTTTCCATTTTATTTACTCCTTTAATGGGCTTTCAGTAATAATATTTGGAGGAGGAATATTTTTATTTTTTAAATTTTCCTGTAAAAACAAGATAAAATTAATTTGCCCAGGGAGTGTTTCTATATCTTTGATTACAGAAATTTCATTAATACTATTGTAAGAAAAATTCTTATCTATAACATAAAGGGGAAAATCTTTTTTTAATAAGTGGATAATAGGTATTTGCACCTTATTAATTGCACTACCATCTAAATCAGGAGGTGCAATAAGAATAATTCCATCAATAGTGTCCCTGGGGTTTTCATGACTTAAAAAATATTCTTCTAAATAGGAGTAATAGGAACTAGGGTCAATAGTATTTATTTTTTCTATATTAAGGTTAAGATTTATCTTATCCAGAATTTCAGCTCCTGCTTGAATTAATATATCTTCAATTAAGCTACTATAATCATTTTCATATAATTCAAGAGTCAACAATCTTCCCCCTTTAAGTTTATCTTTAATCAATAGGGGACTGATATTAGCTAAATACTGCTGATAAAATAGAATTTCTTCATCTTTACTTTTAACTTGTAATTTTAATTTATTCATATCATCCCGGATCGCTAGATAATCTTTTTCAAGTCTTTCAATCCATTCTCTTTGTTCTAAAATCATAATTTCATTAAACTCGCCGCCAATAATACTACAACCAAATAAGATGCCTAAGCCCAAAGCTAAAAACACTGCGATTAAGGAGGCCATATGATAACGAAAATCAAACACCTTGCATCCTCCTTTATACCCTAATAATCAATCTGATTTTTAGAATCAAGATCTTTATAAATTGATTTAATAATGGGGACATAGAAAAAATAATTGCTATAGGAATAAGACCTGCAAAAAAAATCTGAGAGAGGTATTTTAAATTGGTTTTAGGTTGGTAAAGTTTACTAACTCCTTTGGCATCCACTAATTTAGGCCCCACCTTTAATCTAACCAAAAAGGTACTAGCCATTCCTTTCCTGCCCTTTTCCAAAAAATCTATCATATTGGAATGGGTCCCCACGGCAACTTGCAAATCCGCTCCTTTTTCATGAGCCAAAAGCATGGCAATATCTTCACTTGTGCCTGGAGCAGAAAATAAAATATATTTAAGCTGCATGTCTTTTAAACGCCTAGTGCCTGGTGCCTGACCGTCTTGATAGGCATGTACTATTAACTCTGCACCACACCTCAGGGCCTTATCACTTATGCTATCCATATCCCCGATTATTAGGTCCGGTTTATAACCTATTTCAAGTAAGGCATCAGCACCCCCATCAACTCCAATTAAAATAGGTTTTTCTTCGTTAATAAAAGGACGTATTGCATTTAAGTCTTCTTTGTAACCTTGTCCCCGAACGACGATTACTACATTTTTGTTCTGCATATTGGTCTTAATATTTGGATAATCTATATTACCTAAAATAATGTCTTTTTCTTTAGATACAAAATTTAAAGTATTAGTAATAAATTTATTAAGTTGATAATCCAAATTTTTTTTGGTTTCATTAATTAGTTTTTCCAATCTCTTATCTGTCATAAGAGAACCTTGGGCAATTAATTTTCCTTCGGACCAAACTTGGTTCTCTCTAATGGAAACAACTTGCCCTTCTGGTAAATTCATTATTTTAAAACCAAGATTATCAATTAAGGGGATACCTGCTTTTAATAATATTCCTGGGCCTTTATTAGGGTACATGCCTGTTATTGAACTAGTAGCATTTAATACGGCCTTAACTTTAGCTTCGATTAAACTTTGTGCAGCGATCTCATCTAAATCAGCATGACAGATAATTGCTATTTGGCCTGGCTTAATCCGCTTGACTAAATTCTTTGTTTTTTTATCAATAATTACGATTCCCTTAAGCTCCAATTGGGTTCACTCCCAAAATTCTACTCAAGGTTATTATTAGTCTTAAATACTTTATATACACAAAAAAAAGATGGCAACAAATGCCACCCTTTAAATCCTATATTCTAACTAACTCTATTGGCTATCCTTAATTTATCCGCCACCATGGCAATAAATTCGCTATTGGT
>JAAZJU010000074.1 GCA_012800195.1 Clostridia bacterium | reverse complement strand
GTGTAAGCACATTTCTTTTAACTGCTGCGCTAGATAAAGTACCCCATCAACAATTAGTACAAGTGGCAGAACATTCTTAAAAGGAAGTAAAAATAACGCTTGGCTTTTAGGCCAAGCGTTATTTTTAAAAGGCATCCTTTAGAACTTCAATTTGAGGTTCCTCCCCTTCTTTTCCCCAGACAATACCCACTACATCAAAACGACAATAAACATCTGCTAATTTATTGTTTACTAAGAAATATTGAGCCACTTGTCTAATCTTTCTCTGTTTATTATAGTTAACAGTTTCAGAAGGCATCCCATATTTAATTTCCTTCCGTGAACGAACTTCTATAAATACTAAGGTTTTATTATCCCAAGCGATTAGGTCTATTTCCCCTAGGGAACAAGTATAATTTTTACAGATAATTTTATAACCTAATTTTTTTAGAGTTTTTTGGGCTAATTCTTCCCCTTTTGTACCAAGGAACCTTTTCATTAAATAAAACCTCCTAAAAAAAGGCACTCGAGTTTTTATCAAGTGCCTTTTCCGTGAGCGAAAATATTCAACTAAATTTTCAATATCATTAAGATATCTTGTACTTTTCCATCAATAAGTTGTAACAAAGAATCTGGATGCAATCCAAAGTAAACGGTTAGAACCACCAAAATTACCAAAGGCAAAGCTTCAAAAGATTTAAGATCATTAATATTTTTTAAACTTTCTTTAACATCTCCAAAAGCAATCCTTTGAAAAGCCCATAGATAAAAAACAACGGTAATTACTATCCCTAGTACCACTAGAAGAGCAACCCACTTAAAGCTCTCCCAAACACCCATTAATACTGCAAACTCACCTACAAATCCAGCAAAACCAGGCATACCCATGGAAGCAAAGAAACCAAGCACAAAAACGGTCATAGTCACGGGCATTTTATAATATAAACCACTTAGCTGAGAAATATTTCTAGTATTAGCCGCGTGTTGAATAGTTCCACAACCCATAAAGAGGATAGCTGTTATTAATCCATGACCCACCATTTGGAATATGGCCCCTTTAATACCATAATAATTAAAGGAAGCAACACCTATTAAAACAAAGCCCATGTGACTAATACTGGAATAAGCTATCATTTTCTTTAAATCATCTTGGGCCAAAGCCACAAATGCACCATAAACAATACTTAAAAGAGCTAAAAATACTATTAAATTGGTATAAGCTAGAGCACCCTCCGGATGGATAGAATAAGCAACTCTGATTAGACCATAACCACCCATTTTTAAAAGTATTCCTGCTAAGAGAACACTGCCCCCGGTAGGTGCCTCTACATGAGCATCGGGTAACCATGTATGGAAGGGCACTACTGGTAATTTAACAGCAAAAGCGAAAAACAAAGCAGGAAATACTAATAATTGAAAATCCCTAGCAAAAGTAACTCCTGTAAGAGCAGGAATACTGAAGGTATAGTAGCCCAAAATTTTACCACCTTCAAAATACATAGCAGCAATAGCTAAAATCATAACTAAACTGGCCACATGAGTATAAATCAAAAACTTCATGGAAGCATATTCCTTCCGTGGTCCTCCCCAGATGCCAATGATAAAAAACATAGGTATTAAAACTATTTCCCAGAAGATATAGAACAAGAAGAAATCTAGAGCAGTGAATACCCCCAAGACTCCTGTTTCTAAGATCATTAATAGACCAAAATATAAAGGAGCCCTATGTTCTACATCCCAAGAAAAAATCACTACCAATGTCGTTAAGAGAGTAGTTAGTATAAAAAGAGGCAAACTTAACCCATCTACCCCTACTGCAAAGGAAATCCCTAATGAGGGGATCCAGTTTATAATTTGACCTAATTGAAACTGGGTATTTTCCTGATTAAAAGAAAAATATACTATAACGGCCATCAACATTGTAATTAGAGCTGAACCCAGAGCTATATATTTACTTTGTTCTGGTCTTTTTCTATTCAGAAAAATAGCCCCACTACCCAATAGGGGTATTAATATGGTCCACGTTAATAAACTCATTGGCTATGTCCTCCTCCTTTACCATGGAATAATAAAACGAGCCGCTTCACGAGAAATAGCTACCAGTTGTTCTGGAAAAAGCCCTGTCACGGTAATTAACAATACACACACATACAAAGCTATATTATATGAACTGGTTCTTAATTTTCCAATTTCCTTGGTTGCAGCAGTAATTTCCCTGGTTTCAATTACCGTATTTTGTTTGGTAGCCATATTAAATTCTACACCTTTATTGTCCATATACATTACTCTAATGACTCTAGCGTAATAGACAAGGGATAAAGCACTATTTAAGACTAAAGCTAGAGCTAAAAACATATACCAGTTACCAAGTTCAAAGGCCGAGACTACGATAACCATTTTACCCCAAAACCCAATAAAGGGAGGAACTCCTGCCAAAGAAAGTAAAATGATCAATAATCCAAAGGCAGTCCAAGGAGCTACCCACCGGAGACCAATGAAATCTCCCAAATCATATCCGCCCCTAATTTTAGACACATAAAGGATTCCAAAGAATATGCCGATGGTCATTAATCCATGAGCTATGATATGCAGTATTGAGCCAGCCACTGATAATTCAGTAATAATGGCTAAACCAACTAAAATATTCCCAGCATGGGCAATGCTGGAGTAGGCCAACATTCTTTTGGTATTTTTTTGCATTAAAGCTACCACATTACCTACAGTCATGGTAAGAATGGCCAATGTTCCCAGCAAAATGCTTACCTGAATTTTAATTACAATTAGCGTGGCTAAAAGGATTTTCAAGCTAACCACAAAGGCACCCTTTTTGGTCACCCCAGCTAAAAAGGAGGTAACTGGAGTTGGGGAACCCTCATAAACATCAGGTGCCCAAAGGTGAAAAGGCACAATAGCCATTTTATAGCCAAATCCTGCCACTAAAAAGGCTAGGGCAACAACTATCATGGGCTCATAGCCTATTTCCGCAATAATGGGAACTATTTCCTTTAATAATACTGTGCCAGTTAAACCATATACTAAAGACAATCCAAACAGCACAAGCCCTGTGGCAAACGCACCATTAAGAAAGTATTTAAGGGCTGCTTCCCTACCCCGTTCATTACTTCTATCAATTAAAGGCAAAGCATAAGTGGAAATACTAGTTAGTTCAAAAGCAATGAAAAGAGTTATTAAATCTCCTGCACTACCAAGCATAGTCAAACCTACCGTAGCAAAAAGAATCAGACCATAATATTCTTTACCAAAAGAAATAGAGATTGCGAAATCCTTAGATCCCCAAACAGTGATAATGCTAAAAATGATAAACACAATTTTTAAAAGAAGGCTAAAGGTGTTAATTTCCACAGTTCCAAAGTTTAAAATCGCCTCGGAACCTAATTGGGTAATGGTAAAGATTAGGGCTCCCAATAAAGCTCCCATAGCAAGATGAAAAGGAAGCAAACTAGATTTATTTTTATTACTTATGAAAAGTACCACAAAAGCAAAAGTTATTAGGATTACTTCTGGCAGAAAAAACTGTAAATCCTGCAGTGTTAAGGTCTCCATGTTACAGACCACCTTCCACTATTTCCAAAATAACCTGAGTACTAGCATTAAACATTTCCATGATAGGGCCTGGATAAAGTCCGAAAAATAAAATGGAGACCGTTAAAACCACTAATGGAACAGACTGAAACCAACTCAGGTCATGAGGGTTACTAATTAAATTTTCATTATATTCCCCAAAAAATGCCCGATCAATTGCCCAGAGGTAATAGCTTGCTGTTATTACTACTGCAGACAAAGAAATTAGTGTTAAGGTCCTAAAGGATGCAAAAGCACCAATAAATACTTTGAACTCCGCAATAAAACCTGCTAAACCTGGTAAGCCTAAAGATGCAAAACAGGCATAGATAAAAAATACAGACAGTTTGGGAATTCTAGTTGCTAGACCCCCTAATTGAGAGATCAAACGGGTATGGACAGAATGCTGTACAATACCACAAAGCATAAAGAGCATAGCAGAAATTAAACCGTGTGCAAACATTTGAAAAACAGCCCCATTAAAGCCATTAATATTTAGAGCTGCTAACCCAAATACTACATAGCCCATATGACTAATACTAGAATAAGCAATCATTTTCTTTAAATCATCCTGGGCTAAGGCTAATAAAGCACCATAAACAATATTTATCACGCCCAAAACTGCTAAATACCAAGCATAATGCTGTACAGCCTCTGGCATTAGTGCAAAAGCGATTCTAATCAGCCCATAGCCTCCCATTTTTAGGAGAATACCTGCTAACATTACGCTACCACCAGTTGGAGCTTCCACATGGGCATCTGGAAGCCAAGTATGGAAAGGAAAAATCGGAAGTTTTACAGCAAAGCCAATAAATAAGGCTAGGAAAATTAATAATTGGAAATCCTCGGCAAAGGTTACCTGTTGAGTAATCTCAATAATGTTAAAGGTATAATAACCTAATTGTTGAGCCGCATTTAAATATATAGCTATAATGCCTATTAGCATTATTAAACTAGCAATATGAGTATAGATAAAGAATTTTAATCCTGCATATCTTCTTCTGGGTCCTCCCCATTCTATAATTAGAAAATACATGGGGACTAAAACAAGTTCCCAGAAAAGATAAAACAAGAAAAAGTCCAAGCTTACAAATACACCTATCAAACCGGTTTCTAGAAATAATAAAAGAGTAAAATATTCTCTTAATTTATGTTTAACATCCCATGAAAAGAGAATAGTTAGAAATGATAATAAAGTAGTTAATAAAACTAAAGGCATGGATAATCCATCTACTCCCAGAAAATAAGTAATTCCTAAATCGGTTATCCAGGGGATGTTTATGACAAATTGCAAATCGGAATATCCAAGCTTATAGTTAAATAACATAAGAAGTGAAAGGCAAAGTGGGATAACTGACGCTAACAATGCTAGCAACTTGACCTTTTCTTGTTTCCCAAAAATATAAATTAATACTCCGCCAATTATAGGTGTAAATAGGATTAAACTTAAAATCATACTATCAAAACTCATAGTATCCCACCCCAAATCAAAAATAATATTGATGTCAATCCCAGAACAACTACTAATAAATACTGCTGAATACTTCCTGTACTAAGTTTACGAAGTTCATGACCTAAATAAGAAATTACAGAACAAAGACCGTTAATAAAGCCATCCACAACCTTTTTATCAATAACCCCAGACAAATTAGCTATAATCATAGTTAGCTTCCTGAATAGGTTTATGATTCCCTCAATTACTAGATCATCTAGTATTTGGACAATAATGGCTAATTTAACTGCTATCTTCCCTACCAAATCTACAATCCCATCAATAAACTTACTATCAAAAACAACTAACTTCTTAGCAAATCCTACTACCACAACATTGCAGAATGTATTATAAAGATCATCAATATAATAACGATTGGTCAGCATTTTATAAATTATTGGTAATTGCTGGACAACTTTCTGAGGCGAAATAAGTTTTTTGTGGTAAACAAGAGTTGATACCACGACCCCAGAAATAGCCACAATTATTGATAAAATCATTACAAATTTTCCATCATGGCTGAGCTGCTCTCCTGTAAGGAAAAAGCCAATTGCTTCCCCAGCAAATCCTGAAAAAACTGCTAAGCCAGCTAAAACAACTAAAGGGATTAACATACTCCAAGGGGATTCATGACCCTGATAGTCGGATCTTTTTTCACCGGTAAATACTAAATAATATAATCTAAACATATAAAAGGCCGTTAAAAAGCTAGCTATAATTAAAGACAAAAACACTAAAGGATGACCATGCTGAAAGGCAGAAATTAAGATTT
>JAAZJU010000073.1 GCA_012800195.1 Clostridia bacterium | reverse complement strand
TCTCCTTTATTTGCCATTTATTTATTACATACAGGTATTATTATACCCCAGTTAAATAAAAAAGAAATACACCTTTTCAAATCCAGAAAAGGTGTATCATACTTATCTCGCTAACCAGCCTCCGTCAACAGCTAAGATATGGCCATGGACATAGTTACTAGCCTCTGAAGCTAAAAATACACAAGCTCCCTTCAAATCATCGGGAGTACCCCATCTTCCTGCAGGAATTCTATCTAAAATAGACTTATTCCTATTTTCATCTTCTCTAAGAGGAGCAGTATTATCAGTGGCAATATAACCTGGAGCAAGAGCATTAACATTTATATTATATTTGGCCCATTCATTGCACATAGTTTTAGTAATTCCAGCCAAAGCACTTTTACTCGCAGTGTAGGAGGGAGTAAATATTCCCCCTTGAAAAGAAAGCATCGAAACAATATTAATAATCTTACCTCTTGATTTTTGCTTAACAAACTCCTTAGCAACCCTTTGGCCTAGGAAAAAGGCCGATCTAAGATTAATATTCATCACTTCATCCCAGTTATTTACGGAAAAATCAAGAGATGGTTGGCGTCTAATAATCCCAGCATTATTTACTAGGATATCCACACGACCAAAATGGTTTACAGTAGTACTTACTATTTTTTCAACTGGTTCTAGACTTACTAAATTGGCCTGAATGGGTAAGAACTGTCTGCCTAAGGATTCTACCAATGACTTAGTTGTATCCATATTTCCAGTTGCTACTCCTACTATATCTGCACCAGCTTCAGCTAAGCCTACGGCTATTCCTTGACCAATACCTCTAGTAGCGCCAGTTACAATAGCCACTTTGTTTTCTAAAGAGAATTGCTTCAAACCCATACCTGTTTGCCCACCTTAAAATACCCCGAACTTTTCAAAAGCTTCCACAGCACTCATTCCTTGTTCGATGGCAATTTTTACTTTATTTTCTGTCTTAACCTTTTCTAAGGCCTTTTGAATTACATCCTGTTCATACATCTGAGGAATAACTAGCACTCCATCTATATCCCCAAATATTATATCTCCAGGATTAATCCTTATCCCAGCAATTTCTACTGGTATCCGATAATCCACTACCTTACCCCGTACCCCTTGATCTTGGGCATAAGTCCCTTTGGTGAAGGTAGGGAAGTTAAGCTCTAAGACTCCATTGGTATCTCTGGAAAAACCATTTATTAATGCTCCTGTACAGCCTAACTTTATAGCTCTAGTGGCCATTAACTCTCCCCAATAGGCATAAGTACCAGAGCCTCCAGTAGCTAAATAAATTTCATTGGGCTTTAAATCATCTAAAGCCTGAAACATAAGACCAAAAGGTTTTTGAGATAGAGGATTTTTCCATTCAATATCCTTATCAACAAAATAATCTGCCTCTAGAACTGGCATAGCTCTGCCAACTAGAACCATGTCAGATCTCAAGGGCTTTATATCCGGAGGTAAAAATTGGTGAGTCAAACCCTCAGCATCGAGAATATCTCCCACAACGGCAGTAAATAAATCTTCTCTTAATATTTTAAAGAGCTTTTCATCACTAAGCATAGTACACCTCATATTCTATGATCATTAACTATTTGACTCTTGCTCTGATCCCGCAGCATTTTTAATGGATTTTTGCATCCTGACATAGGATGAAACAACTGAAAACACAGCTAGAAATAAAAATACTACAGTAATGGGTCTGGTATAAAGAAAACTCCAGTCCCCTTGATACATTAGCATAGCTTTTCTTAAATTAGTCTCCGCCATAGGACCTAAAATAATAGCTAATACAATTGGAGAGGCAGGCATTTCTATCTTTTGCATAATATAACCAATTACACCAAAGGCTAAGGCAACCCAAATATCAAAAATGCTATTGTTCATTGCATAAGCACCAACAATTGATAGGGATATTATAATGGGCACAATAATCTTCTTAGGAATTTCGATAATCTTGCCAAATACTTTAATACCCAGTAATCCCAGAGTTAACATAAGGATATTACCAATTAGCATAGCCCCAAAAAGACCATAGACTACATCAGCATTTTTTTGAAAAAGTAAGGGTCCTGGTTGTAAACCCTGAATAATTAAAGCTCCTAGCATAATAGCTGCCACAGCATCACCAGGGACACCAAGGGTCAATAGGGGCACCAGGGCTCCCCCTGTTACACCATTGTTGGCTGCCTCTGGAGCAGCAATACCTTCTAAGACACCTGTTCCAAATTTTTCAGGGTGTTTAGAAGACCTTCTAGCCTCATTGTAAGCAGTAAAGGCTGCAATATCAGCCCCAGCTCCAGGGACTGCACCTATAAACGTCCCTAACAAAGCAGATTTAAGCATGGTAGGAGCTACTTTAATTAATTCTTTAAGAGAAATAATAGCTTTCTTGAATTTAGTCTTTATAGCGTATTCTTCTTCTAAAATTTTTTCCATTTGGACTAAGGCCTCAGCAACAGCGAATAAGCCTATTAATACTGGTATTACAGCAAAACCATTTAAGAGTGCCAGTTTACCAAAAGTAAATCTAGGTAAACTGGTAATAGGATCCATACCCACCGTTGCGATAAACAAACCAAAAAAACCAGCCAGTAAACCCTTAATGGGATTAGTACCGGAAATACTGGCAATAATACTTAAACCAAAAACTGCTAAAGCAAAATATTCAGGGGCACTGAATTTTAAAGCAAAGTTAGCCAAAATTGGCGAAATAGTTATTAACATAATGGTACTTGTCATTCCTCCAGTAAAAGAGGCTATAGTGGCCATACTAAGGGCCTTAGCTGCTTCCCCCTGAGTAGTTAATGAATATCCATCCAATACAGTTGCTGCTCCTGCTGGGGTACCAGGTGTTTTTAAAAGAATAGCTGGTATGGACCCCCCATATATTGCACCAATATATACTCCTACTAACATAACTAAGGCAGCAGTAGCATCCATTCCAAAGGTAAGGGGCAGTAAAACCGCTACCCCAGTAGTTGCAGTTAATCCTGGGAGAGCACCGATAGCAATGCCACCAGCAACACCTAGTAAAAGTACAAAGAATATCTGTGGTTGAAAAGTAGTTTTTAATCCTTCAAATAGTAATCCTAGCATCTAAAGTTCTCCCCTTAAAATGAAAATAAACCTTGTGGTAAAGGAACCATTAAAAAGTTACTAAATGCATAATAAATTATTATAGTAGTTAATAGTGGAACTAATACAAGGTACTGGAGTTTTTTCACTCTGAAAATTAAAAGTAAAACAAGATTTAAGGCTATAGTGGCAATAATAAAGCCTAGAAATTCCATTACTAATAGATATACTATTAAAACAAAAGTACCAGCTATTGGAAGCTTCATTTTTTTGTTTAAGATATCTGATATTTTAGTGTCCTTTAGTGTCTTATCATAAAAGGTAGTTATCAAAAGAAAAACAGCTAGGATAATCATGATTATAGCCATTATCCTAGGGAAAAAATCTGCCCCAATAAAATTATCTGATAGAAAAGTCTGCTCAAAGGATTTGGAAGCATAAATTATCCAAAAACCAAAGAGAATAAATATAATAGAAGTTATTATGTTTGCTTGTTTCATGCTAAACCCCCGATTTCATATAAAGCCGCCACAAATAATTATGGCGGCTTTTTTTAAGGATTATTCCTGCTGTTTTTGAATTTCCTCTACAATACCAGTCATTAATTCTGTGTCTTGAGCGATAAATTCTTGATATTCAGCAGCGTCTAGGTAGTAAATTTCTAGTTTTGCATTGTTCATAAAATCAATAAACTTTTGGTCTTCAGTAGCCTGTTTAAAGGCATTAGCTAAGGTTTCAACTACTTCTTCTGGAGTACCTTTTGGAACAGCTAAGCCTCTCCAAGTACCAGAAGTAACATCGAATCCAGATTCAATCATAGTTGGCACATCTGGGAAGGATGCTAAGCGCTCAGAACTCATTACCGCTAAAGGTCTTAATTGGCCAGCCTCAATTTGACCAGCAGCTTCACCAGGGTTAGTAATAGTAAAATCAACATGGCCACCTAATACTGCAGGAATTGCTTCAGCGGCACCATT
>JAAZJU010000072.1 GCA_012800195.1 Clostridia bacterium | reverse complement strand
CCTCTACTGGACAGGGATTATCTATGGGAATAATTTCATTGGCTTCTACAAATTCTTTTATCTCCATTTCACTAGTTAATATTAAGGGTCTAATAATATATACTTCTTTTCTATCTAAAAAGGCAATGGGAGAGAAGGTATGTAGCCGCCCCTCATATAAGAGACTAAGCATAAAGGTTTCTATAACATCGTCCTTGTGATGACCTAGAGCTACCTTATTACATCCTAATTCCTTAGTGGTATTATGCAACGCACCTCGACGCATATTGGCGCAAAGGGAGCAAGGGTTTTTTTCCCTTCTTTCTTCAAAAACTATCTTCCCAATATCAGTTTCTTTAATTGTATAATTAACCCCAATTTTTTCACAAAGTTTCTTAGCAAAATCTAGGTCTATATCCCCTAAGCCAAGGGTTAAAGTAATTGCTTCCAGATAAAACTTTTTATCAAAAAACTTTTGTAATTGGGCTAAGGCAATCAGTAAAGTGATACTATCCTTACCAGAGACCCCTACGGCAATCCGGTCCCCTTCTTCAATCATATTGTAATCTGTTATAGCCCTCCGAACCTGTCCTAGCAATAATTTCTGTTTTAAAAAACCTTTTATTTTAAACACTCCTGATGATAAAATATTAAATTTATAATTCTACAATCTTCTCTCCATATCCTCTTATTCCATTAAAAAACCTCCGATAGACTATCGGAGGTCAGCTTTTTCTATAGTTTTTATTCTGAAAGCAACCTTTTTTCACCAGTGATTTCTTGGATAGGCTTAATATCTTGAGTAACTTCTAGTATCCCTAAATATTCTCCCTTTTCATCCCGGACAGCAAAATAACGGATATACACATACTTGTCCCCCATCTTAATCCAGAAATCCTCATGGTCTTTGCGTCCACTTTGTAAATCTTCTGCAATCTTTTCCACGATATGCACACTTCCTGGGGGATGACAGTTTTGTACCTGACGACCAATGATAGCTTTAGTTCTGGCAAAAATTCTTTCCTTGCCTTGGGAGAAATACTTTACAGAACCATCCTTATCAACAAAGGTCATATCTAAGGGTAAGGTATTAAGAATGCCACTTATTTCTGCGGGAGATAGAATACCAGTTTCAAATTTAACATAGCCGTCATTAGAAGGCTCTTCTCCCTGTTTTTTAACCTTTTCCTCTACATTAATATTCACTGGTTCCCATTTACCCAGAGGTTCTACAAGGGTATAGCCAATTTCACCACTTTCATCGGCAATTTTTTTCCACTCATCTTCTGCCAAAGTTTCTAAAACCATAGGGAAAAGAATATTCTCTTCCTTAAAGATCATTTCTAGAACCTGATTGATTACTTCCTCCAGCTTTTCAACTACTTCTCCTTGATTGCCCTGGTACTCAGAAAGCATTCTTCTTACCTCTTTAATACCAGCTCTAATTTCATCATCCACACCCCACATAACTTTGGGAGGAGTGGTAATTCCATATTTCTCCATATAGGGAAATAAGAGATTTTCTTTCCGAGAATAGTGTTTATCGATTTCCCATAGTAAATTTAACTCGCTAAGTAACTCAGTTCTAATTTCTTCACTATCCTCTTCCTTAAAATCTTCTAATGTGGGTTTCAAATAATAATCGATAAATTTCTCTATTTCTCTATTTTCCGCTTTAAAGACCTGAATAGGATGCCCTGGTGTTTCTTCTGGTTTTACTTCTCGATGAATTTCCTCAATAGAACCTTTAAAAACAGATGCATGGACATCACAGAGACTTTGAATTTCTTCTACAGGCATTCCTTCCCTAACTAGAGCTTGTTCCATTTCAACTATTTCTTGTACCGAAATGCCCTGAATTAATTTTTCAAACCTGGGTTTAACTTCTTCTACAGTCTTCCCGCTATGTAAGTCTTTAATAATTTCTTTAAGAACCTGTTGACGATATTCCCGATTGTTAATCATTTCACTCATGTAGTTTCCCTCCTTATTCCTTAATTTCAAATCCTTCCCGCTGGAACCTTTCTTTGATTTGTTCCATATTGATATTCTTCATTTTGGCTCCCTTGGGGATAGTCATAAACCTACCTGCAGTATTTAACATACCCGGATTGGTTATACTCTCAAACCCCAATTCTTTCATTATGTCAATTATTTGAGGATATTCAGTACAAAGCTCATAGACACTTTTTGAAAGGTCAATTTTTTTATCCATTTAATACACCTCGGGTAACAATATTCTTCTTTATTATTCTTTACCTGATAAATTCTATACTTAAACAAAAAAACCGTCCAAAAGGACGGCAATATTAAGCTAAACCATAGGTTTTATTAACATCCAGGATGAAAATAATACCTTTGCCAGGCTCATCTATATTAAGCTCATCTTTAATTGAAAGGGCAATTGCCTCAGTGAGATCCTTTTCGGCTAAAATTAAAACCAATTCCTTTTCTGGTTCCACTTCGATACCGAAGACTTTACAGGTTTCATGGATACCGGAACCTCTGGCATTGATAATAGTGCCCCCCTTGGATCCTGCTTTCGTGGCTGCCTCCACTACCGTCTCAGCATTTCCTTTATCTACAATAGTAATAATAAGTTTATGCATAGAGTCTTTAGCACCTCTCTCATTATCAATTTCACCTTCTAAGGATTTGCTTCCTAAAATCCCTGTTACGGAAGTAGTAAAAGCTATACCGTTATGGGGTTTATTGAAGTTAATTTTTTTATCCAGTGCTTCAAGAGCTGCATTAGCAACATCCTTTTCCGCCAACATCAGCACAATTTCTCTACGAATTTCATTTAAGTCCAAAAACTTCAATAAACTATTTCTAACTGTTCCCTTGCCTATGATTATAGTTCCTCCTAAAATTCCCTTTTCCTTAGCAATTTTAAGTACTTTGCTACCTTTACCATAATTTATTATGACATAAATAAGTTCAACTTCCTTTAACTTTGGATTGTCGAACATTGACATTTACTCCCCCTTTAACTGTTTGCAACTTGAAAATTAAACCCAAAACTTGTAAGGCCACTATAGGTGCCATAGTAACTACAGCTAGCATACCAAATCCATCAATAAGAACATTAGCTCCTACTGTTTGGGCTGCTACACCTTGGGTAAAGGCTAAAATAAATGTGGCAGACATTGGCCCTGAGGATACCGCTCCCGAATCAAAGGCCATTCCCACAAAAAGCGGAGGAACAATATAGGACAAAACTATGGCGATAAAATAGCCAGGCAGAAGATAGTGCCATAGTTGCACCTTTGGGACAATAATCCTAATCATGGATAAACATACAGCGACTCCTACCCCAATGGACAAAGTAGCCAGTACTATTTTACCTTTGATATGCCCGCTAGTAACATCTTCAATTTGCTGAGTCAAAACATGAACTGCGGGCTCTGCCAAAATTACCACCAAACCCAAGAAAAATCCTACTATCACTACAATATATTTATTGCCTAAAGCAGCTAAACTTTGGCCTAAGATACGACCTAAACCCATAAAACCAGCATTAACTCCCACTAAAAATAAGACTAAACCAATGAAAGTTAAAAACAAACTCTTTAATATTCTATACACAGAGCGCTTAGGTAGTTTAAATAGCACCCTTTGGAAAAAAACAAATAAAAGTAACATAGGCAGCAAAGCTATAGCAACTTCCGTAATTATTTGAGGTGTAATCTCTAAAAAAGGAAGTAATAGACTATTTGTTCCCTTTATTGCAGTCTCTACATCACCAGAAATACCCCCACCTTTGGAAACTATGTTCATAATTAAAACAGATATTATGGGACCAGCAGCAGCCATAGCGACCAAACCAAAGCTATCGACTTCTGAAGCTTTACTGTCCTTTCTGGAAGAAGAAATACCAATTGCTAAAGCCAAAATAAAGGGTACTACTAAAGCCCCTGTAACAGAACCTGAGGAGTCAAAGGCGATAGCTAAAAATTCTGGAGGATTAAATAAAGCTAATGCAAAAATCAAACCATAGAATATAGTCAAAAGCTTATACAATGGCACTTTATAAACTGTTCTTACCCAGCCTAAGGCAATCATTAAGGCTACACCAATGGAAACCACTAATAAAATAACTCCTTTAGAAAGGGCCCCCGAAGTTACAGTTTCCAATTGGCCAGCTAAAACATGCAAATTTGGTTCAGCAATAGCAATTAAGAACCCTACTACTAATCCTGAAGTGATTACGATCCATATTTTATTGGTTTGAGTAATTTTAGACCCCATTAAATTTCCCAAAGGAGTGATACCAAAATCTATGCCAACTAAAAAGATAGTTAACCCAATTATTATAAAAAAAGCTCCTATTAAAAATCTTAACAATATTGGGGATTCAATGGGAGCAATAGTAAAATGCAGTACCAAGACAATTAATGTTACAGGAAGGACAGAAAAGAAAACTTCTCTAAATTTTTCCTTTAGGACATCCAAACAATCACTTCCTTGTATTTATTATTTTAGAAATCCTTTCAAAATGGTTTCTTCGGCT
>JAAZJU010000071.1 GCA_012800195.1 Clostridia bacterium | reverse complement strand
TCATAGTTTCTAAAGTCCTGATATTGCGACCTTCTCTACCAATTATTCTACCTTTCATTTCATCGTTAGGCAAAGCTACAACAGATACAGTGGTTTCAGCCACATGATCAGCAGCACAACGCTGAATAGCTAAAGAAATGATTTCCCGAGCTTTCTTTTCCCCTTCCTCTTTGGCTTGAGTCTCGATATCTTTAATCAACATTGCGGCTTCATGTTGTATCTCTTCTTCTACTCTAGATAATAGTAAATCTCTAGCTTCTTCGGAAGTAAGATTTGACAATCTTTCCAGTTCTTGCAACTGTTCCTGGTAAAGAGAAGTAATCTCTTCCCTGATTTTTTCAATTTGTTCTTCTTGTTTTTGTAGATTATTTTCTTTACGCTCTATACTATCTGATTTGCGATCCAAATACTCTTCTTTTTGAATTAACCTTCTTTCAGACCTTTGTATTTCCGCGCGTCTTTCTCTAATTTCTTTCTCAGCTTCTGTTCTTGTTCTATAAACTTCATCTTTAGCTTCTAATATTGCTTCTTTTTTCTTGGCTTCTGCTTCTTTAGCGGCATCATCTAAAATTTTATTGGCAGCTTCTTCTGCTGACTTTATTTTTGATTCTGCCAGAAATTTTCTAATAAAGTATCCTCCCAGGATACCAATGATTAAAGCAATTGCTACAGGCATTAATGTATCTAAAATGACAATTCACCTCCTAGTACAATTTATTTTTTTTAAATTTATTTATATTTACTAATAATAGAAAAACCGAGATAAAACTCGGTTTATAGAAAATTACCATATTATATTACGGGTATATACCAACTATCACCATTCTACAAGGTAGAATGGCTCACAGTTACCTATGTATTTGTTTAACAAACTAGGGTAAAGTATATTTATATAAATCCCGAATATGGGGTAACTTCTATAAAAATCAAGTTTCTCTCGGCTTAATTTTAATGTTTATTCTTAGCTCTGTCAAGAAATTATGTAATTAAATGGTACCACAATTAATAATTTTGGGATATAACATGCCTGATAAGCCCAGTATCAAAGCCCCTATTATATAAAAATCTGGCCATTTTCTCCTTACTATCGTATCTTTTCATTTTTTTCTTAACTAACGAAATGGCAACTTCCCTTTCTCGTTCTTCATCAAAAATTTTAAGAGCTTCCTTGATTATTTCAGGATTGATACCCTTTATTAATAATTCATTGTAAATTCTTCGTTTACCCATAGGCTTAAATCTACTTCTATCTTCAATCCAGAATTGGCAAAACTGGTAGTCATTTAAATAGCCCAACTCTTCCAAATAATTAACAACTTCTTCAACTATATTATCTTCATATTTTTTCTTTGTTAAGAAAGTTCTTATTTCATGAGTTGAACGATTTCTATAGGCTAAAAATCTTAGTGCCTGTGATTTTGCCTTGGCTAACATTAATTATCACCTGGTACTTCCTGTTCCTTATTTGTTAAAGAAATATTTAAAGCTTCCATAACTTTAGTTTTAATTTCCTCGCAAATATCTAGATTTTGGACTAAGAAGTCCTTGGCGTTTTCTCGACCCTGACCTAACCTCTCGTTATTATAGGAATACCAAGCTCCACTTTTCCTTACTATATCCATTTCAGCAGCCATATCTAGGATGCATCCCTCTTTAGAAATTCCTGTACCATACATAATATCAAACTCTGCTTGCTTAAAAGGTGGCGCAACTTTATTTTTCACAACTTTTACTCTGGTCCGACTTCCAATCATATCGTTTCCTTGTTTTAGAGTTTCAGTTTTACGAATATCTAATCTAACTGAGGCATAAAATTTTAGAGCCCTTCCACCTGGGGTAGTTTCTGGATTACCAAACATTACTCCTACCTTTTCCCTAATTTGATTGATAAAAATAGCTGTTGTTCTAGATTTACTGATAGAACCAGTGAGTTTTCTGAGGGCCTGAGACATTAAACGAGCTTGTAGTCCAATATGACTATCTCCCATTTCCCCTTCAATTTCTGCCCTAGGGACTAAAGCTGCAACAGAGTCAATGACCACTACATCTAAGGCGCCACTTCTTACGAGAGCCTCAGCAATTTCTAAAGCTTGTTCACCAGTATCTGGCTGAGATACTAATAAATTATCAATATCAACACCTAAATTTTTAGCATATATAGGATCTAAAGCATGTTCAGCATCAATAAAAGCTGCAATACCGCCTTTTTTTTGGGCTTCAGCAATAATATGTAATGCTACTGTAGTTTTCCCAGAGGATTCCGGACCAAAAATTTCAATAACCCTTCCTCTAGGTACTCCTCCCACACCAAGGGCAATATCCAAGGATAGTGCTCCTGTTGAGATGACCTCTACATTAAGTTTGGCAGCATCTTCCCCCAACTGCATAACTGAACCTTTGCCGAACTGTCTTTCAATTTGATTTAAAGCCATTTCCAATGCTTTGCGTTTATCGGACATATTTAAACCCTCCTTAAAGGAAACATTTGTTCGGTTTATTATAAGTACATTTTTCCATTCCTGTCAACTGTTGATTAAGAATTATTTAAATTAATTAGGTGTTTTCGTAAAATATTTAGAGCCTGATTAGAACTGCGTCCCCTAATCCTCTCTCTATCACCTGAAAACATAGCTTTTTCACAAAATTTAATACTTTGACCCACTA
>JAAZJU010000070.1 GCA_012800195.1 Clostridia bacterium | reverse complement strand
TCAAGCCTTGGCCTAGAAAAACTTCGTAGCCCTGTTCTCTTAATTGGTTTTCCAGAGGCGTTCCAGTTCTCTTTTCGCCAAAACAACCCACCCAAATCTTATAAGGAGCCTTAGCTGTAGCATAAGGCCTAATCCCCATTTGTACCAGGTCATTTACTACCTTTTGAGCTTCTTTGCCATCAGAATAAATACCGATTTGCAAAGTATTGAAGGTAATAGGCTCTAGCCTTAAGATCATTATTTTCTCGGGATTAGGAAGAGGTTGTTGCTCCGAAATGTCTGTCTCTGATAGGTTGTCCGAAAATAAAAGACTATAAATATAGTATCCTCCTAAGATTTGTCCAAATAAAAGAGAACCAAAAATAATCACAACGGCCAGAATAGCCATGGTACAGGCTTTTTTGAAGTTCATAAAATGCCCCCCTAAAACATGGTCATAAAATATTATGCAAGGGGGGAAAACTTTAGAACATATTGCCTACTGACACCCAATAAATATAAGGATCCAGTGATAACTACTAAGTCATCTTCATTACTCATTTGCAAAGCCAAGTCAATGGCTTTGGTAGGTTCCTCTACAAAGAAAATTTCTTTATTCTTGATTTCTGGGATCTCGGTTATATTTTGCCAATCCTGATTACGAGGGTTATCGGGAACCTTGGTGACTACAATTATATCTCCCAGAGGTGCCAGGCTTCCCAATATTTCTCTCTTATCCTTATCATCTAAAATGGCTAAAACCATTATAACTCTTTTATAAGTAAAGTATTTAGGTATAGCTCGGGCCAAAGCTCGAGCTCCTTGAGGATTATGGGCACCATCTAAGAGAATTGGTGGAGTGCTTTTTAGATATTCCATTCTTCCTGGCCAGTAAGCCTTAGCTATCCCCTTTAAAATAGCCTCTTTAGGTATTTCCCATCCTAGATCCATAAGCTTCTCAATACAGATTATGGCCGTAGTTGCATTTTCCAGTTGATGATCCCCTAATAAACTGAGGGTAAGTTCTGGATAGTGATTCTGGGTAGTCTGTAAGGCAAATCTTTGTCCTTCCCTACTATAATCCAACTGTTGATAAACTGCTTCCCCAGAATTAATGATAGGGGCTCCCAGTTTAAGAGCTTCCTGTTCCAAGACTTGTTGGATCGCTGGTTCCTGTTTAGCAATAACCACAGGTACTCCTTCTTTGATAATCCCAGCTTTTTCCTTAGCTATCTCCAAAATGGTGGTACCTAGGAAATTAAGATGATCCTTACCAATGGGTGTAATTACTGCTACCTCAGGTACTATAACATTGGTGGAATCCAGTCTACCACCCATACCCACTTCTATTATAGCTATATCCACATTTTCTTGAGAAAAATATTTAAAAGCCAGAGCGGTTAAAACCTCAAATTCTGTAGGGGCCTCCCCTGTATTCTCCTTGACTTGAAATAGGTGTTCCTTTATTTCTGCCATTAAAATTGCAAATTTTTCTGGGGGAATATCCTCATTGTTGATGCGAATTCTTTCTGTATAACTATGTAAGTGGGGGGAGGTATAAACCCCCACTTTAAAACCAGCTTCCCGCAGAATACTTGTTAAGATAGCACTAGTCGAGCCTTTACCATTGGTACCAGCCACATGGATGGTTTTGATTTTTTCCTGAGGATTATCTAAAAAAGCTAACAATTTTTTGATTCTATCTAGACCTAAGTTAATGCCAAATTTGCAAAGATCCTGTAAAAATATCAGTGCTTCATTATAATCCATGTTTTTCCCCAACTTTATTATTTTTTTAAGCTCTCTAGACGAGTTTGTAAAGCTTCCTGATTATTAATATATTCGGCCCGCTTAGCCCTTTCCTTTTCAACTACATCCTGAGGTGCTTTAGCTAAAAAGCCCTGATTGTTGAGTTTTTTATCTAGACGCTGGATTTCACTTTCAATTTTTTCTATTTCCTTCTCTAGTCTAGCGATTTCTTTATCCATATCAATTAGACCCTTAAGGGGTAAGAAAATCTCCACACCCTGAACCACTTGAGTAACAGCCTGTTCAGGTCTTTCTAATTGGATACCTAAAGTTAAGGTATCTACTGTGGCTAAAGACTTAATATAACTTTGAACATTATTTAAAATATCATAGGCCTTTTCACTATTGGTAATAATCACTGCATCAGCTTTCTTCCCAGGGGAAACATTAACCTCACTGCGCAGATTTCTGATAGCTCTAATCACATCCATGGTTAGAGCCATATTTTGTTCTATTTCTTGATTGATTAACTCGGTATTAGCTTGGGGCCAATTAGTTAACATGATACTTTCGCCTTCATGGGGAAGATGCTGCCAAATTTCTTCTGTAATAAAGGGCATAAAGGGATGTAATAGTTCCATAGTTCCCCTTAATACTTGAGCAATAACCTCTTGGGCTGTTTGCCTTTCCACTTCACCCTCTTTACCATATAATCTTGGCTTAACCAATTCAATATACCAATCACAGAACTCGTTCCAGATAAACTCATAAAGTTCCCGACCAGCTTCCCCTAATTCATATTTTTCTAATAATCTAGTGACATCCTGAACCACCGTATTATAGCGACTGATAATCCATTTATCAGCCAAAGTATATTGAAGTTCCCCTTGGTTTGGCTGATAATCTTCTAGATTCATTAAAACAAAGCGACTGGCATTCCAAATCTTATTGGCGAAGTTTCTGGTTGCCTCTAAGCGTTCAAATTGGAAACGCAAATCATTACCGGGAGTATTACCAGTGATTAACATAAATCTTAAAGTATCAGCACCATATTGTTCTATAACCTCTAAGGGGTCCACCCCATTACCTAAGGATTTACTCATTTTCCGACCTTGAGCATCTAGGACAAGACCATGAATAAATACTTCCTTAAAGGGTACCTCACCCATGGATTCTAAAGCTTGGAAGATCATCCTGGCCACCCAGAAGAAAATAATATCTCTACCCGTAACCAGGACACTGGTAGGATAATATTTAGCTAGCTCCTTAGTTTCTTCAGGCCAACCTAAAGTAGAAAATGGCCATAATCCTGAACTAAACCAAGTATCTAAAACATCTGGATCTTGGACTAAATTCTTAGAGGAACACTTAGGACATTCTTCAGGATCCTCGGTGCTACAGATTATTTCTTGGCAATCTTCACAGTACCAAACTGGAATCCTGTGGCCCCACCAAAGCTGACGAGAGATACACCAGTCTCTAATATTTTCCATCCAATCTAAATATGTTTTGGTAAATCTTGCAGGAACGAATTTAACCTTTCCTTCCTTAGCAACTCTAATGGCAGGCTCTGCTAAGGGTTGCATTTTTACAAACCATTGCTTAGAAACCCTAGGCTCTATTACGGTATCACAACGATAACACTGACCTACAGCATGATCATGTTCATCCACCTTAACTAAAAATCCTTTTTCCTCTAAGTCCTTGACAATTTGCTTCCGACATTCATATCTATCTAAGCCTTGATATGGTCCAGCATTTTCATTCATAACTGCATATTTATCAAGCACCACCACTTGAGGAAGATTATGGCGTTTACCTACCTCAAAATCATTGGGGTCATGGGCTGGAGTTATTTTTACAGCACCAGTTCCAAATTCACTATCTACATATTCATCAGCGATAATAGGAATCAAACGATCCACTATGGGTAGAACCACATTAGTACCTATTAAATGGGCATAACGCTTATCTTCGGGGTGGACAGCCACCGCGGTATCTCCCAGCATAGTCTCAGGCCGTGTGGTAGCTACTTCAATATAATCAGTGCCATCTTCTGTGGGATAACGAAGATGATATAAGTGGCCTTTACTATCAACATGTTCCACTTCTATATCAGAAATAGTAGTCTGACATTTTGAACACCAGTTAATAATATAATTATCCTGATAAATAAGTCCTTTTTTGAAAAGGTCTACGAAAACCTTCCGCACAGCCCTGGAACAACCTTCATCCATGGTAAACCTTTCCCGGTCCCAATCACAGGAAGTACCTAGCTTTCTTAATTGCTGAGTGATGATATTGCCATATTGATGCTTCCACTGCCAAGTTCTTTCGACAAATTTTTCCCTACCTAATTCATGCTTATTAGTTCCCTCTTTTGCCAATTGCTCCTCCACCTTAGCTTGAGTAGCAATGCCCGCATGGTCAGTGCCTGGTACCCATAAGGTATTGTAACCCTGCATTCTCCTCCAGCGGGTTAAAATATCCTGTAAGGTATTATCCAAAGCATGTCCTAAGTGCAGGGTTCCAGTTACATTAGGTGGGGGCATGACAATGGTAAAGGGGGGCTTGTCCATGTCCACATCGGCATGGAAATATTTATTTTCCTCCCAATGGGCATACCATTTATCTTCTACTTGTTTGGGATCATATACCTTTGATAAGTTTTTCTCTTCCATTTATTTTCCTCCTCTGGCTCAATTATAAGTTAATCTGAAAGACAGTGTGATGGCTAATGAGCTAATCTGCATGACAGTGTGTTAGTGGGATAGCTAATAAGCTATTCTGCACGACAGTGAGTAAGTATTAAAATCTTTTTCTTACACACTGACCTAAAAAATAACCCAAAAGTCATCACACTCACACACTTTCCCACTGACAAAATGAATTGCAGTATAAGCATAAAAAACCCCTTCCATCCTAAATAAGGACGAAAGAGGCATTCTTCCGCGGTACCACCTTAGTTTCACATGCGTGACCCTTCTATATGCTATAACGGGCTATCCCGGTAAAACCTACTAATATTTCAGCTTTACACCTCCAGGGCTACCCGTAGACTCTGACCACCAGGAAATCTTCCAGCCACGGATTTCCCTCTCTAAGGTATCAATTACATCTACTCTTCCCTTTCTTCAGTATTTAATATATATTTAATAACCAATATTTTGTTTAATATTATAGATTTATTATTTTCCCTTGTCAAGGCGACAGAATTTTTGCTTTCTAGCCTCTTTAAAAGAATACCCTCTACGATCCCTTTTCCTTTGTAAGATTTTTAAGCCCACTAAGCCCCCTGTGGTACCTAGAATAGCAGCCGCAAACCATTGAAAAGCAATATCCTGCCAAATTACTATGGTCGGCACTATTTCTAACATAAAGATAACCACTATTAGGCCTAAGAACAGGCCAGTCCAGAGACCATGTTGCCAACCCTTATAACCCGCCTTATAGGAGGCAACTAAACCCCCAAAGAAAAATACAGCCCAAGTGGTTAACTTTACTAAACCCGTCATATGATACATATCAGCATTAGTGCTTAAGGCCATTACACTTACTGTTCCCACACTTAATAATCCTACCCAAAGAGCGCCAGCAACCAATAACCCATACCATAGGGCAGCATAGCTTATTCCAATTTTCCTACCTTCGACTAACCTTTTAGCTTTACTGGCAAAATTCCTCCAAGCTTTCCTCATAGAAACTTCCCCCCTTTATTAAACTACTAATTTATATGTAAATTCCATACCAAGTATGAATTTAAAGCCAATATTAGTAATATTGGAGAAAGTAAAAAAATATCTTAGGAATGAATGAAATACAAGGAGGATTTCTGATGTATTTTAAGAGCCCTAAAATAAGATTAATATGCTTATCCTTAATCATACTTAGTATTTTATTTGTTGGCTGTCATAGAAAAGAAGAACCGCCTATGGAGATTATCAAGGTAAGGGTAAATGAGGTAATCCGTTCTCCCCTCTACGCTCCTTTTTATGTCGCTCTGGACCAGGGTTTCTTTAAAGAGGAAGGATTAGATATTGAATTAGCAACTTCTTGGGACGGGGGAATAACCAGGGATGGACTATTGGAGGGCCAATGGGAAATAGGCTTATTAGGAATTGATACCTCTATTCAAGTCTATCAACAAAACCAGGACATTAGATTGATTAACTTTGCTCAATTAACCCAAAGGGATGGTTCCTTTCTCGTTGCTCGAGAACCAGCCCCAGTTTTTAAATGGAAAGATCTGCAGAGAAAAATTATTATTGGAGGTAGGAAAGGCAGCACTCCTCAAGTCATCTTAGAATACCTATTAAAAAATAATAATCTCAACCCCCAAAAGGATGTAGAAATAATTCATAACCTTGATATCAATTCTACTCGAGGTGCCTTTATAGGAGGAGTTGGCCATTATGTGCAGCTTTTAGAACCTGCCCTTTCCCTGTTAGAAAAAGGAGAGATTGGCCAGACCATGATTTATTTAGGACAACATGCTGGAATTTTAGCCCATACTTCTTTTATGGCAACTAATCAATTTATTAAGGAAAATCCCAAGCATATTCAAGGATTTACCAATGCTATCTATAAAGGGCAAATTTGGTGTGCCAACCATACTGTGGAAGAAATTAGCCAAAGAATCAAAGATTATTTCCCAGATTATGACTCAACCATCATTGCCAAGGGAGTCAAGCGTTATAAGGAATATGGTGCCTGGTCCCCTAACCCCTTAATTAAATCAGAGGGTTTAGAGAAGCTGCAGAATATTATGATGAAAGTTGGGGAATTGGTGAAAGAAATACCCTATGAAACCCTTGTTGATAAGAGCTTTGCTGAAAAAGCCATTGAAGATATTCCCCTACCAGAGATTAAGGAATAATCTTCGGTATAGTGAAATAGCTGTTTTGTTATTACGTGGGCGAGAAAAATAGTGAAAATTTTACTGCAGCGAACATAAAGTAGACTTAGTTCAGGTGGAGCTAAGACTCCACCTGAACTTTAGCCGCCCTTATATCGAAGCTTGGCGGCACTTACTCCCGCTTGCGGGAGTTTTAGTAACGCCCGCTGAGATAACGAAAAATCGGCTAAATATTCTTAGCGAAGCTGAGGTAATAAAAGCTAACGAGCAAACAGGAGGTTTGCTCGAGTGTGATTTGGGTCATGGACGACCCATTGAACACGGTTAGCTTTTATCCGAAGCAATATTCGCTGGGGACATTCCTGGCTTAAAAAACTAGCATAAGCTTTGCAGGTGTGTCCCCTGACCTTGAATATTCCGGTTTGGAGTCTAGTGAACGAAAGTAAAGATTTTCATAATTTTCATAGCTATAACAAGAAAATACCCATCAAAAAGCAGGTACATCGCCATTAGGCATTGTACCTGCTTCTTGTTATTCCTTGTTATGTAAATATTCCTCTAAAGTTAAATCATTAAGCATAATCTCCGTGGCATCCTCTATCCCCACATACCTGATATGCCAAGGTTCATATTGATAACCTGTTATATGGGTCTTGTCCTGGGGAAATCTAATAATAAAACCATATAAATGACAGTTTTCTTTGAGCCAAATCCCTTCGGGGGTTTCTCCAAAGCGAGTAACTAATCTAAAATTCACACTGGGTGAGCTAAGATCCATGGCTAATCCAGTTTGATGTTCACTTTGTCCAGGAATAGCGCTATAGGTATTTGCTTTTTTAAAACCATCCCGTAGTGCATTACCGATAAATATGGTCTCTTGTCTTTCATAAGACCGATAGCCACTTACCCCATAAATCATATGTCCTTCGGCATGAGCTTGGGTTAATAATTCCTCTATAGCCCTAGCTGCCTCTTCCCGCATATTTTTCTTTTGGTCATAGCCATCAAAGGAAAAAGGGATATCAGGAATAACCAAATCTTGAGGTACATAGCTAGCTTCTAAGTTTCTTTCTTTATTCACTAGTACCAAAATATCATCTGGGTTTTGAACCATTACCTTTCTGCTGTTTTCTATCAAGTTTAAAACATCTGCCCGAGTCAAATTCTCAGGTTCCTCCATAATCTCGGGTTCAGTTATCACTTCTTCTGGCTCTGGTTCAACAATTTCCTCAATGGGTTCCTTTTCATCTTCTATTTCCGCCGGTCCACCATAACCTAATCCGATTTCATCCCCCATATTAAACACTGTAAATAATACTACCAACATTATAAGAACTATGCTAAATCCTAATTTTTTCACAATACCCTTTATCCTTTCTGCTAAAATTATGAATCATGCTTTGCTATAATTCTACGGATGGGTAAGCTTGTCCTGCAAATATTTGCTATTTAAAATATTTTTTTCTGAAGATGGTTTAAACTAGATAAATATGCTAAAGTAAAATAATAATTGCCCAAGGAGGTATCTAAATGGATTTAGCTAACAAATTGATAAATTTGAGAGTACATAATAAACTATCCCAAAGAGACTTGGCTGAAAAGCTAAACCTTTCGGAAGAACTTATTGCAGCTTGGGAAAAGGGTGAAAAGGAGCCAGGAGCATCCCAGTTAGCTCAAATTAGTAAAATATTTGGCATCAGTATCGATGAACTGTTGGGAGTGTCAGAAAATAAAAGCTCTTTCAATCCCTTAGCAGGCTTTGCCCTGCCTATTCTTGATTTTAATAAGCAGGATTGTAATACCGATAATGATGACGAAGAAGATGAGGAATATATCAGAGCATTAATTGCAACTACCTCTGCTGTAGATTTATTAAGGGAAAAGAAAAAGAAATAGTTTTCTTTTAATGCTTTAAAGTGTAATTCTTCTCCAGAAGATTTACACTTTTTTTATGCTTAATAATCCTATTTTTCAGCACCAATGGCTAAAATAATGCAAAATACAAAAATTTTTAAGAATAAACTCAAAAAAGTAAATTTTTTGTTTTTTTCTTCAAATTTCTACATTTTTTTCAATTATTTTGTATTATAGTATAATTATAGTATTTATGTTATTTTGTGGTGATATATGTTTAAAGATAAATTAAAGCTCACTTTTTTATGTATTGCCTTCCTTAATATTGCTTTTCTAATTTATGTCCTCCAAGCAAAACTTTGGGGTCTATACCTCTTTTTGTTTTTATATCTTTTTGCTGCCTTTGTTCTCTATAAGGTTATTGAAGAAGATAGACACCTTCGCAGTGTTCTTCAAAAAAAATTCGCCCAAAAAGAAAATTTAGCCATCTTAGGCCAAATGTCCTCAAATATTATCCATGAAATAAGAAATCCTTTAACAACTATCAAAGGTTTTAGTACGCTGCTAAATAATAAGCTTGCGGATAATGAGCTTCGCTCCTATTGTCAACTCATGCTTAAAGAAACAGATAATATTAATAAGGTTATTAGTGCCTTTTATAGGTATGCTAAACCACAATCTCCAAGCTTTAAAGAATTATTTCTTGATGAAATAATAATAAATTTAAAAGCTAGCATTGACCCTAAATGTCAAGAAAATAATATCTCTATTCTCTATAACTTAAACTGCGCTGAGATGCAAGTTTTAGCAGATTTAGAACAACTCCAAGAGGTTATTTTACATGTAGTACAAAACTCCATTGAAGCCCTGGAGGGGAGATCTGATGGAAAAATAGAAATTTCCACCTCTTATTCTCGACTAACTGACGAAGTTGTTTTGCAGATTATTGATAATGGAAGAGGTATGACCAGAGAAGAAAAATTACTTGCTGGAACACCTTTTTACAGCCTTAAAAATAATTCTGTTGGTTTGGGTTTAAGTATCTGTTATCAGTATATCAATAAACATAATGGCTATATAGAAATCCATAGTAATTTAGGTATGGGAACTGATTTATCGATCTTCCTGCCCTCATTAACCAGCAACAAAAAAACTAGTCACTTGAGTATTAGCAACTAGTTTGTATCAAATATGTAATAAACCTAAACTGATTTCTAAAGCATGATCCACTTTCTTCATCAGCTCATCGTTGATGGTACTGACCTTTTCCTTAAGCCTTCTTTTATCAATAGTCCTTAACTGTTCCGCTAAGACCACCGAATCCTTGAGTAGCCCACTTTGCTCAGTGGCAATCTCCACATGGGTGGGAATCTTCGCCTTAGATATTTGGCTAGTTATGGCCGCAACTATAGTGGTTGGGCTATACTGATTCCCAATGTCATTTTGGATTATTAAAACAGGGCGTATCCCCCCCTGTTCTGAGCCCACCACGGGGCTCAATTCAGCAAAAAAAATGTCACCACGTTTAACAGTCACCATATCATCTACACTCCAAGGGCATGATCAAATATTTTCTGTACTTCCTCATCAGTAGGAATACTTTCTTGCGCTAAGGTTAAATTAATTACAGCCATCTCCTGATAGCCCTTACGCATTTGCTCTCTTAAATAAGAATTCTTCTTTTCCCTAATATATAATTTCATAGCTTCACGAATGAATTCACTACGATTTTTCTTTTCCAAGGCTACGATGTCATCTACCTCTTCTAATAAATATTCAGGTAAAGATATCATTATTCTCTTCAAATCCGCCACTTTTTAACCCCTCCTACAATTGGCAAACAAAAAGCACCCATAGTATAACTCCCTATATTGGATGCTATACTATTATATATATTTTTTTCGCCAGAAGTCAATAAAACCCTGCATTAAAAAGGGCTTTAAACCATGGTATATTCTTACATTAGGTTGTATATATTCTGGGTACTCGCCCTGAAATCATACAAGCTATCTCATAATTTATAGTGCCCAATTGATATGCTATTTCATCCATACTGATTGAAGAATCTTGATCTTTCCCTATTAAGATTACCTCGTCCCCAACCTTTACTTGAGATTGTTCGGTAACATCTACCATACATTGATCCATACAAATCTTACCGATAACTGGATGTTTTTTTTGATTGATTAATACTTGGGCTTTATTAGATAGTAAACGGGTATAACCATCAGCATAACCTATAGGGATGGTGGCTATAATAGTTTGCCTTTGGGTTTTATAGGTGCCCCCATAACCAACCATGGTCTCTTCAGGAAACCGCTCCACCCTTGTTATCCGAGCCTTTAGGGACAAAGCTGGCTTTAAATTGATTTTATCTAAATTGACCTCTAGTGAAGGCTTAAGTCCATAAAGAATAATCCCTGGTCTCACCAAATCCAAATGTGCTTCTGGTAAATCGATAATGGCCGCACTATTTGCCGCATGCTTAAGGGGGATTTTTCTACCTATTTTTTGTTCTAGTTTTGTAGTAAAGTTTTTAAACCTCTCTAGCTGTAGATACGCGTAAGATTTATCTCGTTCATCTGCTTTGGATAAATGGGTAAAGATCCCCTCCACCCAAATATGTTCTAAATTTATTATTTCCATAGCCTGCTGAATATTTTCATCCTTAGCTAGAATACCAATACGAGACATGCCAGTATCAATTTTTAAATGGACCTGTGCTTGTATCCCCATTTCTCCAGCTACCTGATTTAAGATTCGAGCCTCACTAAGATTATATATAGTTAATATAATTCTATTTTCCAAGGCCCTTGGATATTCCTCAGGAGGAGTCCAACCCAATAACATAATGGGACAAATTAAACCCTCTGTTCTTAATTTTAAAGCTTCTTCTAAAAAGGCCACTCCTAGGTAATCGGCTCCTGCCTCTAATGCCGCTCTTCCCACCTCAAAGGCTCCATGGCCATAACCATTGGCTTTAACAATAGCCATAACTTTTGTGGTAGGCTTTATCAATTTTTTTACCTGGTTGAAATTATGCTTAATGGCCGCTAAATCAACTTCAGCCCAAACGGGTCTAATTCCCATGCTGTCCAAACTCCTTTTTGATAACCATTGCAACACTATCTATTATATCTAAAGCCTTACTACTTATTTCCCCTATTTGTTGGGACACATATTGACCAGCCAAACCATGAAGATAAACTGCAGTGGCTATTCCATAGGTTAAATCTTGATTTTGTCCAACAATTGCTCCAATCATCCCAGCTAGGATGTCTCCAGTACCCGCGGTAGCCAAAGCAGGGCTCCCCGTGGGATTTACTAAAATCTGGCCCTGAGGGGTGGCAATAATTGTATTCTTTCCCTTTAGTACTACCCATATTCCCCATTCCTTAGCTAATTCCTGACTGACCTCGATCCGATTCTCCTGAACTTTCCTAGGAGATGTTTTCAATATTCTGGCCATTTCACCTGGATGAGGAGTTATTATTACAGGTACCTTACAGTCCTTGAGTATACTTAAATCCTGGCCCAATCCTTTTAAAGCATCTGCATCTATTACTATAGGGGTATTTTCTAATTCCTTCTGACTTAGTAGCCACTTAAGTAAGGGAGCGGTTTCTTGATTAAAGCCCATTCCAGGACCAATTACTATTGCGGATTTATCCTTAGCAAATTTTAGAATTTCTGGTCCTGAAACTAAACCTAAAGTTCCCTCTCCAGTTTCGGAAGCAGGATGAACCATAGCTTCTGGTAAGGTAGTCGCTAAACCCTGTTGTATGGATTTTGGTACCACCATTGTTACTAAACCAGCCCCTAGAGCAAAGCCCCCACGGCCACTTAAATAGGGTGCTCCCATCATTCCCACGGACCCACCAACAATCAAAAGATGGCCATAGGTTCCCTTATGACTATCTGATCTTCGTCTTGGTAAATATTTATTAACTATTTCTTTGCTTACCATTATTTTTTGGGGGTTAAACTCCTGGATGACCTCATTAGGTATACTTATATCCACGACCTTAATAGTCCCAGCAAAACTAATACCAGGCTCTACTGCTAAACCAACCTTAGGAAGAGCGAAAGTGACAGTACTATCAGCCTTTATACAAGGTCCTAATACCTTGCCATTATCGGCATTGACCCCTGAAGGTAAATCAATAGCTATTTTATAGCAGTTATATTCATTAATAGTCTCTATTACCTTCCTAGCCATTCCTTTGGCCTGGCCCTGGAAACCTGTCCCAAACAAACCATCCACTAAGAAATCCGTATAATGTAAGGTTAATTTTAAAAGATGAAGATCATTATCATTGTCTATTGAGTAAAAGGTAAGAGGCAATTTTTGGGCTATTTCATAATTTACAAGACTCGGGCCTGTAAACTCCTTATTTCCTACCAAAAAGACCTTGATATCAGCTCCTTGGTTATATAGATGGCGAGCTACCACTAAAGCATCACCGCCATTATTGCCCCGACCTGCAATAACGGTGATCTTTTTCCCCTTTAGGTCTTCCGTCAAATTTTTAATTTCCTCCACTACTTTAAGACCAGCATTTTCCATCAAAATAATTGCAGGAATACCCCACTCGTGGATAGTTTTTTGTTCTATCTCAGCCATTTCTTGGCTTGTTACCAAAAACAATCCCTTCACCCCCCTAACAAGACAACCATAGCCACGGCATATTCCTTACAGTGGCTTAAACTGATTTCAATCTTCTTGACCCCCAAACTTTGCCCTTTCTCCCAAGCCTGATTAGCTAACCTAATCTCAGGCTTACCTTGTTCATTATTTAAAACCTCTATATCGATCCATTTGAAACCATCGATACCTGAACCCAGGGCCTTAGCCACTGCCTCTTTAGCAGCAAAACGAGCGGCTAGTGAGGCAAAGGTATCTCCCTTGGTGCTACAATACTCCAATTCCTGTGGGGTAAAAATCCGTTCCCCTAACTTTGGTCTCCTTTGGATAGCTTTTTTTATTCGTTCTATTTCGATTATATCCGTTCCAATACCGATTATCATAACTTCTCCTTAGTGGTCTAGCTTGTTGGTCAGTGACACGAAGTAAGTGAATATTCTGGGATGTGTCACGATGATAGTGAATATTCCAAGATGTGTCACCGTGTCATAGAAAAACCTAGCTGGTAATCTTGTTTGTCAGACATTCTAACAAGCAAGATCCTCTGTCAGAAGTGTCTAAGTTTCCGGTAGCACAGTGGCACGATCGCACGATGACACGCTTCTTTTGTACATGCAGATTGTCCCGTTAGCTAATTCAGTTCTTCCTCAACTACCTTAGCAATTTCCTTAGTAACTTGTTGTAGTTCTTCCAAATCATTGCCCTCAGCCATAACCCGAATTAAAGGTTCTGTTCCTGAGGCTCTAACTAATATTCTACCTTTATCCCCTAATAGCTTTTCTCTAAGGGCCACCACATCTCGAATAGCCTTATTTTTTTCCCAATCCCTTTTGTCTTTAACTCTAACATTAAGTAAAACCTGGGGTAATTTTTCCATTTGACTGGCTAATTCTTCTAGGGATTTGCCAGTTTTCTGCATAACTTCTAAAAGCTTCAAGGCCGTAACTATACCGTCCCCTGTGGTATTATGTTCTAGAAAAATAACATGACCAGATTGTTCTCCGCCAATAATCGCTCCTACTTCCCGCATCCTTTCTAAAACATAACGATCTCCTACTTTAGTTTCTTCTACCTTCACCCCGTTTTTTACCAAGGCCTGTTTTAACCCTAAATTACTCATTACAGTAACAACCACTGTATCCTTTTTCAAAGCCCCTTCTCTAAGTAAATCCAGTCCACAAATCACCAAAACTTGATCCCCATCTACCAGATTTCCTTTAGCATCTACAAAAAGTACCCGATCTGCATCACCGTCATGAGCAATTCCTAAATCCGCCTTTTCCTTAAGGACTAATTTTTGCAGAGCATCCATATGGGTAGAACCACAATCTTTGTTAATATTTAACCCATCTGGTTGATCAAAGGCATTAATAACATCCGCTCCCAATTCCCTTAAAAGCCTAGGAGTAATTTCAGAAGCTGCCCCATTAGCACAGTCTACAACAATTTTTAAGCCCTTCAAATCAACTTTAATAATCTTCTTAACAAACTCCAGATATAAATCAAGACCATTTTTAATCTCTTTTACCCGGCCAATCTCTGCCCCCGTAGGGTAGGGCAATTGCTCTACGCCATTATCTATTAAGTCTTCTATTTGATCTTCTAACTCATCAGGTAGTTTATAACCCTGATAATCAAAAAACTTTATACCATTGTCAGAGGCGGGATTGTGGGATGCGGAAATAACCACTCCACTAATAGCTTTTAATTCTCTGGTTAAATAAGCAATTGCAGGAGTAGGCATTACACCAACTCTATAAACATCAATTCCCGCTGAACAAACACCTGCAATCAAAGCTCCTTCTAACATATCCCCAGATATTCTAGTATCCCTACCTATTACAATTGCCTGTTTACCCTCTTTTTTGTCTCTTAGCAAAGAGGCGGCGGCCCTACCTAGTTGAAAGGCTAATTCTGGAGTTAACTGGGAATTAGCCTCTCCCCTCACTCCATCAGTACCAAAAATTCTTCCCATCATGTAACCTCCTCGACTGTCTTTAGCTTGTACTGTTATTACCACTATCCACACTTTCTTTTTTTCTAATTTCAATATCTACCTTCTGGGGCTCAATCTTTATTAAACCCACATCTTGAGGCTTTCTATACTGAACTAGAACTTCATGTAGACCTGGTTCTAAGTCCTTGACATCAATAAATACTTCTATATCATCAGCTGTAACTTTATCAATACTATTACCTAAGCCTTCTAACTGTACTTTTACAGTTGGTGTATTTAAAATAACCTCGTGATTCTCCCCGACATTTCTAATTACAAGGTTTTTCTCAAACTCTTTTTCCTTGCGAACTTCCTCCACCTGTATTATTACTTTAACCTTTTCAACAGAGGAGAAAGTTACTCCATCAGGTGCTATTAACCCTACTTCAGTAACTTTGTTTTCAGAAATACCACTTACTGAAACCGTCCTGGCTTGAATAAAATCGATCTTATCCAGAGCATTAAGACTACCTAAGATTTGTACAGTTTCAGGTTCTATTATAGTTCTAGAAACCCTATAATTGACTGCAGGAGATCCCTCTAAGGAAACCCTAATAGGTACAGTTTTACTGGGAGTATCACTAACTATGGGCACAAAAACCTCTACAGTACTAGGAGTCAAAGTAAACATATTTCCATTATAAAAATTACCCCATTTATCTTGCACCTTTACTGGTAAATTTAGAGTAAGATTGGTTTGAGCTGAATCCAAATTAACCTCGGCCCGAGCTTCAACAATGGTCTCTAGAATAGAGACTGGACCCCGAAGTACAATATGAGAGGGTTTTACAGTGGCTTTGAAACTTGAATAACCATGGGCTGTTTCACCCAATAGAGCCAAGGTTACTGGCACTTGCTTTTCCGCAACTCTATCTACTGTAATTTTTGCCTCTTTGGGATAAATATCTATAACCTCCGTACCTGCAGGGTTAGCTATCCTAACAGGTAGAGAATGATCTCCGGGAGTAAGTTGGGAAGCATCCACTGTGGCCCTTAAATCATTTTCACTGAGTCTACTTATTACTCTTTCATCTCCACGAAGTATAATGTCAACAGTTTCCACACTACCCACTAAGGCTAATTCATTACTTAAGTTTAGATAATCTAGGTTAAGGGTAAAACTTCTTTCAATTGGAGAATTTCCATCGGCTGTAACATATAACCAAAGAAGTATGGCTAGGGAAATTGCAACTATTTTATAGATTATATCTTCACGCCAAATTTTTCCCATATCCTATCCCCTCCAGTGCCAAAAGGATTGAGAAAGCTTTTCCTGTGGCTTTAATCTGTTTAAGAGTAATTCTTTTAAGGTTACATCGTCTAAATATCTAGTTAGGCGACCATCTTCTGCTACAGAAATTACACCTGTTTCCTCTGAAACTATAATCCCTATGGCATCAGAAACTTCAGTTATTCCTAAACCAGCCCGATGTCTTGTCCCTAATTCTTTACTTAAATTGGGGTTTTCCGAAAGAGGTAAAAAACAACTAGCAGCTAAAATTCTTTCTCTATGAATAATGACAGCACCATCATGAAGAGGTGTTTTGTCTATGAAAATATTTAATAACATTTCCCCAGAAACTAAGGAATCTAATTTTATCCCTGTTTCCACATAATCAGCTAAACCAGTCTGTCTTTCTAAAATAATTAAAGCCCCAGTTTTCTCCCGAGCTAATTTTTTGACAGCTCTAACAATTTCACTGATTATCGTTTCTAGCTCGTCTTGTTCTAAAAAATTGCTTCTCATAGATCTACTAATAAGATTTCCTCTGCCCAACTGTTCTAAGGCTCGACGCAATTCTGGTTGGAATACTATGGGAATGGCAATGAAAAGTGCCGTCTGTGCCCTTTCTAAGATCCAGTTTATCGATTTTAACCCTAAAATATCACTAATGGCCGTAGCCATTAAAAGCACTAGGAGGCCCCTAATCAATTGAACTGCCCGTGTCCCCTTGATTAACATCATTAACTTATATAAAAGGAAGGCTACTAATAAAATATCTAATAAATTTATGGGATTTAATAAACGAAATAATACCTCTGACACAGGGCACCTCCTAAGTCTGTTTTTTCAATAATCAGTAGTATATAAAACCCTGCTTAAAATTATATATCACTATTATATAGTATACCAGTGATATCCCATTAAAAACCATTTATATTTTTGCTTAAACAGAATAAATTTGCCTAAGAAATGATGTATTTTTTTGGAAGTATATTTTAATTTTGTCTATAAATTTAAAAGGACTATATGCTATAATGTATTAATCGAAAGAATCTCCAAACTTAGTCCAGATGGGTTCTCATCTGAAATTTTATTCCCACTGAGGTCCTAGGATACCGTTTATTGCCTCTCAGGGCAGTTCACCTGATTTCGAAAAAGTATTTACGCCGCTGGAATAAAGGAGGGGTTATGATGAAAAAATGGGTACTTCCGATAACAATTGTTTGCATGATATCTGGTCTATTATTGTCTTTGCAACTGAGAGCTCAATCCACAATAGTATCCAACCCTATAAGTGAACGAAATCAGGCATTAATTGAGATAATCAATAAATTAGAAAATGAAACTGATGTTATTCAAAGTCAGATTTCGAAGATACGGGAAGAAATAGAAACCATTGAAGAACGCAAGTCTTATGGACAGGAAGATATAATTCAACTGCAAAACAAAGTTCAGAAAGCAAGAAAAGAAGCGGGTCTCATTCCATTAAAAGGCCCTGGACTGGTAATAATCTTAGATGATAATAAGGCTGGACTACAAGCAGCCCAAAACGATGACCCTAATCGTTATATTATTCATTATGAAAATATCCTTAATGTAATAAGTGAACTAAAACTAGCTAAAGTAGAGGCCATCAGTATCAATGGCCAAAGAATAGTAACATCTTCGGAGATTAGGTGTGTAGGTAATGTTATTCTGGTCAATACCACTCGCCTAGCACCACCTTTTGAAATAAAAGCCATTGGTAACCCCAGCTTCTTAGAAGATATTCTGCTTTCTGGTGAATTTGAACTTTTGAAAAATCTGGGGTTTCCTGTGAGCTATACTAAACATACCAGTGAAGACCCAATTGAAATACCAGCTTATGCGGGGTCCTTTCAATTCAAATATATTAAATCAGATTAGAGAAGGGGTTAATAATATGTGGTTACCTATTCTAGGCTTACTTTTTGGTGCGATCATCGGTTCAACAATATCTTTTCAAATACCTGTGATCTATGTCAAATATATGTCAGTGGCAGTATTAGCATCTTTAGATTCTGTTTTCGGTGGGGTTAAAGCCGTTTTAGAAGATAAATTCGATAGCACCATTCTTTTAACAGGCTTCTTTACAAATACTCTCCTAGCTGCCCTTTTAGCCTATTTAGGTGATCGTCTAGGGGTTGATTTGCATATGGCTGCGGTTTTCGCCTTTGGAGTGAGATTATTTCAAAATCTTGCCGATATTCGTCATCATCTACTAGGAAAAACCTTAAAGAACTATGATGCCCATAAAAGAATTTCTTGAAATGGAGTGAGCTTAAAATATGGAAAGAAAAAGCTGGCAAATACCAGTAACCATCGTTTTGATTTTTGTAGGCATCTTACTCACTCTGCAATTTCAATCTCAAACTCGTGTTTTAACAGATTTATCAACGCAGAAGACTGAGCATTTAATTACCATGGTGCGAAATCTTAGTGACAAGAGAACCTCACTGATGGAGGAATTAGCGACCCTAGAAAATACACTGCAAGAATTAAAAGTATCGGGAGCTACAGATGCTAATATTATTGAAAATTTAAATGCAGATTTGAAAAGATTAAGTATTGTTAATGGTGAGAAGGAAGTCTCGGGGCCTGGACTTACAGTAACATTCAGCGAATATGACCCTATACTTTATACGGACTTAGTTTTACTTATTAATGAGTTGTGGGCTGCTGGTGCTGAAGCCATAGCTATTAATGAAACCCGAGTTAACTTCAATACGGTAATTTTTTATGGTGAAGTAAACAATTCTATGTATATCACAGCCAATCATATTCCCCTTTCCTTCCCTATAACAATCAAAGCCATTGGCAATCCCAATACCCTCGACAAGGGTCTAACCTTACCAGGGGGGATTATAGATAATTTAGCTTTATTTCAAGCCTTCCCCGAAATTGAACAACAGGAGGAATTAGTTCTTCCTGCTGTTGAAAAGAAAGTTCCCTTTTATAATGCTCGGGATGTGGAAAAAAACTAAAAACTGGTTAACCACAATAGTAGTTAACCAGTTTTTTTAGTTTTGCCACCTGCCCACTCGCTCACTTGCTCACTGACCTACAGACTATCCCGTTAGCTATGATGCTGTCATGCAGTTTAGCTCATAAGCTAGGTAATTACCAACTCAAAGTGATTTGCCATCTCTCTAGTGCTAGCATTAGCTAGTGGTAAGTAGGTATTGATTAAAGGGTCCTTCTTTAACTGCCTTATTAATTTCAAAATAGGCCAGCTATTTTTTCTCTGGCCATTTAAAATATGCTCTAAGGGGTATATTTCCAAATTGGACAAGCTTAAGTATCCTTTTAGTGTCTCTAAAGGAGTATTAAAAAGATTGAGAATAGCGTAATTATCAGAAAATATTATTTCAATAGTATGTTTTTCTATAGATAGATGGATAACCTCATTATTATTCACTTTAAATGAGGCCTTTTCTGAATCACCACAAAATAACCGCCATTTTTGCAACTCTTCAGCAGGAATTATATAGGTATAAGCTTTGTTAATCAAGTTGTCACTTAGTATGGCTTTGTTGGTTATCACCTTATAAATCTCCCTAATAGTACATATAGTTTTAAATTTGAATAAAAGCTTATCTTTCTGACAACCTTTTTGAATAAAGCCACTAATTTCCGTAAGGTTTCTTAAATTGCTGGAAAAAATTATTAATTCCTCAGGTGTTAAAATAAATTCCCCATAAATGTTTTTAGAAATGTCTATGCCATATTCTAAAGGATTACAATTTTTAAACCATTTATAACAAATTCCATTGTCAAACTCACCGCTTATGTAGATAAACTCGTAGTTTTCAAGGGCATTTTTAATTTTTTCAAAACAATCTACCTTATAGATGCAAGTATATACTCTATGGTTTAAGGGACTTAAAGGATCTCGATGAGTAATAGGCACAATCTTCTCTATTTCCATATTAGAAACCAAATACTGCCCAGCCATATTAACTAATTCAATTTTTATATCTATTTTCTTTAGATTATCCTCAGAATCACTGGCAATAAGCTTGATGCTATTAACACTTTTTTCTGAATCCACTAAACGAGTTCTAACGATAGTCTTAATAAAGGTGTATTCTTCCAAAGGATGAGTCCATTTCTGTAAAAAATCTTCTCTTGGTCCAAATTTC